>NZ_JBFSVE010000054.1:0-37841 GCF_041467715.1 Vibrio sp. 10N.247.311.14 | reverse complement strand
GAGCCCGTAGAGGACTTTCACCTCCTAGATCAACGCCATGCTCGGCGCACAAACATGGAGGCATTTTCCTACAATGCCTCCTTTTTTTAATATTCCCCTTGTGTTCTTGGCGCTCAACCTTTAGATATATACAGTTAACAAATAATTACGTATAACGATCAAAAGGAACCCGTCATGGCACATACACCTCAAGCCAAGTATCGTAAAGATTATCAATCACCATCTCACACTATTTCTGAAATCGATCTTACTTTCGATTTGTACGATTCAGCATCCATCGTTACGGCGGTGTCTAGTGTTAAGCAAGAGAAAGATAGCTCGACCTTAGTACTTGATGGTGAAGGCTTGAAGCTGGTTTCTGTTTTGGTTGAAGGTAAAGAGTGGACTCAGTATGAGCAGTCTGAAACTCAACTGACACTGAATGATTTACCAAAAGAATTCACATTAACGATCGTGACTGAAGTCGATCCTGAAGGGAACAGTGCACTTGAAGGCCTGTACAAATCGGGTGGTGCTTTCTGTACTCAATGTGAAGCGGAAGGTTTCCGTCGTATCACTTACTACATGGACCGCCCAGATGTGTTGGCAAAATTCACCACAACGGTTATCGCCGACAAAGCAGAAAACCCATTCTTATTGAGCAATGGTAACTGTGTTGATGAAGGTGAAGCTGAAAATGGCCGTCACTGGGTGAAGTGGCAAGACCCACATCCAAAACCAGCATACCTATTTGCTTTAGTTGCGGGTGACTTTGATGTACTTCGTGATGCTTATACTACGCAATCGGGTCGTAAAGTTGACCTAGAAATCTTTGTGGACAAAGGTAACCTAGACAGAGCTAACCACGCGATGGTTTCTTTGATTAACTCAATGAAGTGGGATGAAGAGCGTTTCAACTTAGAGTACGACTTAGACATCTACATGATCGTCGCCGTTGATTTCTTCAACATGGGTGCGATGGAAAACAAAGGCCTGAACGTATTCAACTCTAAGTTTGTTCTCGCGAATGACCAAACGGCTACGGATACCGATTACCTGGGTATCGAAGCGGTAATCGGTCACGAATATTTCCATAACTGGACCGGAAACCGAGTGACTTGTCGCGACTGGTTCCAACTAAGCTTGAAAGAAGGTTTAACCGTATTCCGCGACCAAGAGTTCTCATCTGATCTTGGTTCTCGCGCGGTAAACCGAATCAACAATGTTCGTATTATTCGCGGTCCACAGTTCGCTGAAGATGCAAGTCCAATGTCTCACCCAATTCGTCCAGAAAAAGTGATAGAAATGAATAACTTCTACACATTGACTGTGTACGAAAAGGGCAGTGAAGTGATCCGAATGATCCACACATTGTTGGGTGAAGACGGTTTCCAAAAAGGAATGAAGCTTTACTTTGAACGTCATGATGGCACGGCTGCAACATGTGAAGACTTCGTCGCGGCAATGGAAGATGCGTCGGGCGTTGATCTGTCTCAGTTCCGCCTATGGTACAGCCAGTCTGGCACGCCGACGCTGTCTGTTGAAAGTAAGTACGACGCAGAGAAGAAGCAGTACACGTTAACAACTCGCCAAGTAACAGCGCCAACTCATGAGCAAACGGAAAAGCAGGCTCTGCATATTCCTCTGGATATCGAGTTATACACGGCTACGGGTGAAGTTGTTGAGTTACAATGTAACGGAAAGCCAGTTCATAACGTATTAGATGTGAAAGAAGCAGAGCAAACGTTCGTGTTTGAGAACGTTTCTGAGCAACCGATCCCATCATTACTTCGTGAATTTTCTGCGCCAGTGAAACTGGAGTACAACTATTCAGATGAAGAGCTGATCTTCCTAATGGTAAATGCACGTAATGAATTCTCTCGTTGGGATGCGGGTCAAATGCTATTAGCGAAGTACATTCGCAGCAACGTTGAGAAGGTTCAACAGGGACAAGCGTTTGAGCTTTCTGATTCTGTTGTTGATGCATTCCGTGGCGTACTGCTGAGTGATTCACTAGAGCCTGCGTTTATTGCAGAAATGCTTTCTCTACCAAGCCACAACGAAGTATCAGGTTGGTATGAGCGTGTTGATATTGATGCGGTCGCATCGGTTCTTAACTCAATGAAAGTAACACTAGCTGCAGAACTTGAAGACGAGTTAGCGGCGGTTTATCACAGCAACGCACTAACGGAATACACGATCGATCACGATTCGATTGGTAAGCGTACTCTACGTAAAGTTTGCCTAAGTTACTTAGCTCATACAGAGCAGGGTAATGACTTGGTTGTTGCGATGTACCAGCAAGCAAACAACATGACAGACACCATGGCAGCAATGGGCGCGGCAAATAGCGCACAACTACCATGTCGTGAAACCTTGATGGCGGATTACAGTGACAAGTGGAAACACGATGGTCTTGTTATGGATAAGTGGTTTGCATTGCAAGGTACAAACCCAAGTTCAAACGCACTTGAAGTGATCAAAGCGTCGATGTCGCACCAAGCGTTCAGTTTGAAGAACCCGAATCGTACCCGTAACTTGGTCGGTTCATTCTTAAACATGAACCCGGTTCAATTCCACGACAAGTCTGGTCAAGGCTATGCATTTGCTGGCGAGATCTTACGTGAACTGAACAGCAGCAACCCGCAAGTGGCTTCACGTTTGATTGACCCGCTACTTAAGTTCCGTAAGTTTGATGATGAGCGCCAAGCTCTGATCAAAAAAGAACTAGAGACGTTAAAGAACATGGACAACCTAGCAAAAGACTTGTTTGAGAAAGTGACGAAAGCACTAGAAGCTTAAGTTAAACGCTCAATAAGATAAGCTGTTTGCTATAACGAAAGGTCATCAGTGGTAGAGAATATCTACCACTGATTTTTTGTTTCTGGTTCATCGAATTTTCGATAAGCTAGAGAGGTTTTCAAGCTCAGTTTCACAGTCAGACATCGTTAAGTGCCCAAAAATACCGGCACTGTATATTTATACAGGTATCGTATGAATCACTATATTTTCCAACTTAACATCTCATATCAGCAGTTTTTGGCCAGCTATTCTGGTGCGGCAAGTAAAGTTCAAGTGATAACAACAACAGGTTTACGCTTACAGTTACCTGCAACTCGGTTCAGACCATTTCTTACACAAATAGGGGTTAGAGGGCAGTTTAGGCTGACAACTGACCAAAAAAATAAGTTTATTAAGTTAGAAGCTCTGTAAACCTTGGCATGCCTAGTGAGTTAAAAGGAATCTTAATCACATAATCAAACATTTCACCTCTTACCACCTCCAAAACAATTAACTATTTCTCAATAATGCTTTTACAATAAATGAATGCATTACCTTTGCTTAACTCGTTAGTAGAAAAGCGCTCAACGGCACGTTTCAAACACCAGATTAAGTGATCCCCCTAATAATAAAATATAATTCTAATTGTGGAGTGTGACTATGACCGCACGTGAAACTGTGGTTCCAGTTTTACTTGAAAAAGTTTACAAGCTGATTCAAGACAAACTTGACCTTGCTCATCGACCTCTCGTAACTCAACTTGCTCAACACTTGTTTAGTAACGTTTCTCACGACGATCTAACTCAGAGAAACGAATCCGATTTATATGGTGCTGTAGTTAGCTTATGGCATCACATCAATGAAAAGAAAGCCGACGAAATCTCTGTACGCGTATTCAACCCGACGGTAAGTCGTCAAGGTTGGCAGTCTACTCATACTATCGTTGAGATAGTCGTTCCAGACAGTCCATTCCTTGTTGATTCCGTAAAAATGGCATTGACTCGCCTAGACCGTTCTTCTCACCTTATGCTTCATAACCCAACACAAATCTCTCGCTCAGATAAGGGCAGTGTTGTCGGTGTAAGCAATAACGAAGGTGCATTCCAATCGCTTTTCCATATCGAAGTTGACCGTCTGAGTAGTAAAGCTGAAATGACAGCACTTAAAACGGAGTTGCTGGATATCTTTACCGACACTAGCTTAGTCGTGAACGATTGGTTGAAGATGGTTGAAAGACTTGAAGAAGTGACCAATCAAGTTGAACAGCAAAAAGAGAGCATTCCAGTAGACGGCCAGCGCTTTGATGAAACGTTGGCGTTTCTTCGTTGGTTAGGCCAACACAACTTTACATTCATGGGTTATAAGGAATATGACCTAGTTTCAGTTAACGGCGACACTGAACTGCAACCGACCAAGGAGCAAGGTCTTGGTTTGTTTGCGAACTCAGATCGTGTACGTAACGTTAAGCTATCTGAGTTTTCTGATTCGGCACGTCTTGAAGCGAAAAAGCCTTATGTGCTTATCGTAACCAAGGGCAACACGGCTTCACGCATTCACCGCCCAGCTTACAACGATTACATTGGTATTAAGAAGTTCGATAAGAACGGTAAGGTCATTGGTGAGCACCGCTTTACTGGTCTTTACACATCTGCCGTTTATAACCAAACCGTTGAAACGATTCCTCTTGTTCGCGAGAAAGTAGAACGTATTTTGGATGCGAGTGGTTACCGTGAAGGTTCATACTCTTACAAAGCGCTGCACAACATTCTTGAAAACTACCCACGTGATGAACTGCTGCAAGCTCGAGAAGAAGAGCTACTAGAAGTCGGTACGGGCGTAGTACAAATGCAAGATCGCGATCTCCTGCGTTTGTTTGTTCGCAAAGACCCGTTTGGTCGTTTCTTTAGCTGCATGGTTTACGTAACAAAAGATCGTTACAACACTGAGCTTCGTCGCCAAACACAGCGCATCTTGAAACAGTACTTTGGTTGTGAAGAAGAGGTTGAATTTACAACGTACTTCTCTGAAAGCCCGCTAGCAAGAACGCACTATATTGTTCGTGTTGATAACAACAACATGGATGTGGACGTGAAAACAATTGAGCAAAATTTAATGGAAGTATCGTCTACGTGGGATGACCGTCTGTCTGAATCTATCATTGCAAACTTCGGTGAAAGCAAAGGTCTTCCATTGTCGAAAGAGTACATGCGTGCATTCCCACGTTCGTACAAAGAAGACATGATGCCAGGTTCTGCTGTTGCGGATATTGAACGTTTAGAAGCGCTAAGTGAAGACAACAAACTGGGTATGCTTTTCTACCGTCCTCAAGAAGAAGCGGCAGATTCAAAAGCCGTTCGTTTGAAGTTGTTCTACCACAGCGATGAGCCAATTCACCTTTCTGATGTTATGCCAATGCTTGAAAACTTTGGCCTACGCGTTATCGGTGAATCTCCATATGAAGTGCGTAAAACCAACGGTGTGACCTATTGGATCCTTGATTTCTCGATGTTGCACAAGAGCGATAAGACCATTGATCTTCGTGAAGCTCGCGATCTTTTCCAACAAGCCTTTGCGGCAATCTGGGCGGGTGAGTTAGACAGCGATGGTTTCAACCGCTTAGTACTTGGCGCTGGTCTTTCTGGCCGTGAAATCTCAATCTTACGTGCTTATGCTCGTTACATGCGTCAAGTTGGTTTTCCATTCAGCCAACAATATATTGAAGACACATTGTCTCATTACCCAGAATTAGCGAAAGGGCTAGTGAGCCTATTCGGCAAGCGTTTTGACCCGAAACTGAAGGGCAGCGTAAAAGGCCAACAAGATCTTATTAAGAAGATCACTGAACAGTTGGATCATGTAGAAAGCTTGGATGATGATCGTATCATTCGTCGCTACATGGAAATGATCACTGCAACGCTTCGTACTAACTACTACCAAGTAGACGAGAATAAGCAGTCTAAACCTTGGTTGGCTCTGAAAATGAGACCAAGCGAGATTCCAGATATCCCTGCGCCGGTTCCTGCGTTTGAGATCTTCGTTTACGCACCAGACATTGAAGGTGTGCATTTACGTGGCGGTAAAGTAGCACGCGGTGGTTTACGTTGGTCAGACCGTCAAGAGGACTTCCGTACTGAGATTCTAGGCCTAGTTAAAGCGCAACAAGTTAAGAACACGGTTATCGTACCGGTTGGTGCTAAAGGTGGTTTTGTTTGTAAGCGTCAACACACTATGTCTGGCCGAGATGAGATCTTTGCTGAAGGTCAACGTTGTTACAAGCGCTTCATCCGTGCCTTACTAGACGTATCAGACAACATCATTGAAGGTGAGGTTATCCCACCTAAGAGTGTTGTTCGTCACGATGAAGATGACCCGTACTTGGTTGTAGCTGCCGATAAAGGTACCGCGACATTCTCAGATCTAGCGAACTCGGTAGCTGAAGAGTACAACTTCTGGTTAGGTGACGCGTTTGCCTCTGGTGGTTCTAACGGTTACGACCATAAAGCTATGGGTATCACGGCGAAAGGTGGTTGGGAATCTGTTAAACGTCACTTCCGTGAAATGGGCATCAACTGTCAAAGCACAGACTTCACTGCAATTGGTGTCGGTGATATGGCGGGCGACGTATTCGGTAACGGTATGCTGCTATCTAAGCATATTCGCTTACAAGCTGCGTTTAACCACATGCATATCTTCATTGACCCGAATCCAGAATCAGCATCAAGCTGGGTAGAGCGTGACCGTCTGTTTAATCTGCCTCGTTCAAGTTGGGAAGATTACAATAAAGACCTGATTTCTCAAGGTGGTGGCATCTTCTCTCGCCGAGCGAAGTCTATCTCTTTGACACCTGAAATTCAGAAAATGCTGGGTACCAAGAAAGCATCAATGGCACCAAACGACTTGATCAAAGCGATCTTGTCTATGAAAGTTGATCTACTTTGGAACGGCGGTATTGGTACTTACGTTAAGTCTTCTAGTGAGACTCATACCGATGTGGGTGACCGTGCAAATGACGTGCTACGTATCGATGGCCGTGACCTGAAAGCTAAGGTTGTTGGTGAAGGCGGTAACTTGGGTATGACTCAATTGGGTCGTATTGAATACGCTCTAACGGGCGGTCGAGTTAATACTGACTTTGTCGATAACGTTGGTGGTGTAGATTGCTCGGATAACGAAGTTAACATTAAGATCTTCTTGAATGGCTTGGTGTCTAATGGTGATCTTACCGTTAAGCAACGTAACCAAGTTCTTGAATCTATGGAAGATGAAGTAGGTGAAATCGTACTAGACGACGCTTACTGCCAAGCTGAGTCTATCTCTGTTACTGAGCATCAAGGTGTAGGCTTAGTGAAAGAGCAAATCCGCTTTATCCACACAATGGAAAAAGCCGGGTACTTAGACCGTGGTTTGGAATACATCCCAGATGACGAAACGCTGCTAGAACGTGAGAAGCAGGGCCAAGCACTAACAAGACCAGAGCTATCAGTATTGATCGCTTACGGTAAAATGGTTCTAAAAGAAGATCTTGTGAGTGATGACATTGCGAATGATGAGTTCCATGCTCAACAACTGATGCAATACTTCCCAACAGAGTTACGCCGTAACTACTCTCAGCACATGGATAACCATCCACTTCGTGCAGAGATCATTGCGACTGCGCTTGCTAACCAAATGGTTAACGAGATGGGCTGTAACTTCGTGACTCGCTTGCAAGAAGAGACGGGCGCGAACATTGTTGATATTGCGAATGCTTACGCGGCATCACGTGAAATCTACGGCCTGGGTAAGGTATTGAAGAGCATCCGTGAACTGGACAACATCTCAAGTTCTGAAGCTCAATACGAATTGCTTTACCATGTACGTCGTACGCTTCGTCGTCTAGCACGCTGGTTGCTAAGAAACCGTACCGGTAAACAGTCAGTGAATGCATTGATTGAGCTTTACCAAGGTGATGTCGTCGCAATTACTGAGAAGCTGGATGAAAACCTAGTGGCTTCAGAAGTAGAAGAGCATCAAGCAATGGCTCAAGTATGGATTGACCAAGGTGTAAACGCTGAGCTGGCTAATTCAGTGGCTCGTTTGTCTAGCCTGTACTCAGCACTGGATATATCTACAGTGGCTCGTGAAACAGGTAAAACAGTACAGCAAGCGTCTAAGCTTTACTTCAACCTAGGCGACCGTTTGTCACTGCACTGGTTCTTGAAGCAAATCAATGGCCAAGCTATAGACAACAACTGGCAAGCACTGGCGCGTGCAGCATTCAGAGAAGATCTGGATTGGCAGCAACGCCAGTTAACTGGTCAAGTACTTAACTGTGGTTGTGCTTCAGATATCGATGTGATTAAAGCGCTTGATGACTGGATGGAAAGTAACTCTGTTTCTCTACATCGTTGGGAAAGCATCCTAAACGAATTCAAAGTAGGTTCTGTTCATGAGTTTGCTAAGTTCTCAGTAGCACTGCGTGAATTGATGCTGTTGAATCTAAACTGCATGTCAAAAGACTAGTTACTAGATAAGACGAAAAAGTATAAGGGCAGGCCACAAGGTCTGCCTTTTTCGTTTCGGTAAAGTGGAAACAATAGGCCTAACGACTTTTGAAGAACAAACTTCGACGCAAACGTTGTTTGTTGTTAAGTGACCTGATGGCTGTACTAAGGTTGAGATTAGAAATGGCTTAATAACTTGAAGAAACGATAACGTTTGCTTAATAATGAACCTCATTCGTTAGCAAACTTGATTATCTTACCCTTACAGACAGTAATAGATTGAATAGTTGGGTAAATAAGTAAATAATAGCGCCCCGTTTACACGGGGCTTTTTTCTATCGGAGGCACAATGCTTTACCGTCTAGCCAGAACTGGCTTTTTCCAACTTGATGCCGAAAAGGCACATGATCTTGCAATTCAAAATTTCAAGCGCTTCACAGGCACACCTATTGATCTTTTGTATCGCCAACAATTACCTCACCGGCCTGTGGAGTGCATGGGTCTTACTTTTAAAAACCCAGTTGGCCTTGCTGCTGGCCTAGATAAAAACGGCGAATGTATTGATGCATTTGGCGCAATGGGTTTTGGTTTCGTAGAAGTAGGAACAGTGACTCCACGTCCGCAAGCGGGTAACGACAAACCTCGTTTATTCCGTCTTGTTGAAGCTGAAGGTATCATCAACCGCATGGGTTTTAACAACCTAGGCGTCGACAACCTTGTTGAGAATGTTAAGAAGTCGAACTACGATGGCATCTTAGGCATTAACATTGGTAAGAATAAAGACACACCAATTGAAAAGGGCGCTGAAGATTACTTGATCTGTATGGAGAAGGTATATCAATACGCTGGTTACATTGCTGTGAACATCTCTTCACCAAACACTCCAGGACTTCGTTCTCTACAATACGGCGAAGCTCTAGACGATCTATTGTCTGAACTTAAAACGAAACAATCTGAACTGGAAGAGAAGCATGGTAAATATGTTCCTCTTGCTCTTAAGATTGCTCCGGATCTAAGTGATGACGAAATCAGCCAGATTTGCGAATCATTGATCAAAAATAAGATCGATGGTGTGATCGCAACTAACACGACATTGGATCGCAGTATCGTTGAAGGCATGAAGCATTGCGATGAAGCGGGTGGCCTAAGCGGGCGTCCAGTTCAATCTCGCAGTACTGAAGTAGTTCGTAAACTTCACGAAGAGCTGGGTGACAAACTGCCGATCATTGGAGTAGGTGGTGTTGACTCGTATGTTGCTGCAAAAGAGAAAATGATGGCGGGCGCGAAGCTTGTACAGGTTTACTCTGGTTTCATCTACAAAGGCCCAGGCCTAGTTGGCGACATCGTTAAAAATCTATAAGCTGAAAATTGCTTTTATTTTTGAAAAGCGACAATCTGGCATCGTCTTACTAAAAGAGACACTGTAACTCACTGAGTTGTAGAGAAAAGCGATAAGAAAGAGGAATTCATTTCCTCTTTTTTTTTGCCTATTGCTCAGTAAAATTACTGTAATTGAAGGTAATTTTGCGTTTTACCTAATGGAATGGTTCAACAGTGTGAGACGAAATGATGCTTAAACCTAGCGATACATGGAGTTGGTATTACGATGAGCAGCAATGTTCATTAATGCTAAACCTCGGAGAGGATATGATTTTCAAAACGAATCTGGTCCGCAATAAGCTGGTGGACTGCGCGTTTCGAGATAATGAATTCACCGTTGATGACGCATCTTCATACCAAACCTTCAAAGAACAAATTTCTGGCTTAGAACTGTCTGAGCCTCGTCAAGCTGAATTAGCACTCTATTGTGTGGCAGCAAAGCGTTTCCATAAGCCTGTACAGCCTAAGAGTTGGTTCTTCGACTCACAAGGTACTGGCCATGAATATCCTCAAGAAGGGGATATTGTACAAATGAATAACGAGCATAGCTTAGGGTATTTCATTGTATTAGAAGTGGGAGAGTGTGCGAGCCTATGTGCATTTGTTGACCTAGAAGAGTTCCTGTTAACGCCTTCAAAAGGACTGCGATTTGGAGACTCAATCAAGGTGATGCACGATAGAATGGTAGACGCGAACGCTATCCTTCATCAGACACACATAGCGATGGTAGGTTAACCTCTAATCTAGCACATCATTTCAACCACGCATCGCAGCACACAAACGTATAAACCTTCCTCAGAATCGGCTCATTAGCCGATTTTTTTGTGCCTAAAAAACCTCATCCTGATAAATACATCACGGCTTAACCATTTAAATAGTGAACTTACGACTATTTTTTCACCTTAATTTCTGCCCGTTTTCATCGCCAGAAGAGTAAATCTACCGTCTTTATTCCCTGTTTTTGGTCTTTTGTAGCTAAATTTCATCCATAAATCTACCTTGGTATATACCAGTTTTGAGGTGAATATAAATTCACATTGCTGCTTTGGTTAATAAGTGGTCAGAAATGAAGTTGGTTTGATAGGTCTTATGTTCTAAGGGGATGTGGGTAAGCGATCGCTTCAAGACTGTGCATTTGCTAGCCAGTTAGTCGAAAGATTCAATGAAAAGACGTGTTTAGTGTGATGCTCTAGTTACAAATTCAGGTATAATCGAACTCATTTTTATCAATAAAAGAACACTATGAATCAATATCTAGCGGTTACCTCAAACGGCCTTGAGAATTTATTAGTTGAAGAACTAACCCAACTAGGGATTACAAACGCAAAACCTGTTCAAGCAGGTGTTAAATTCAAAGCGACCAATGAGCAAATTTATCGTTGTTGTTTGTGGAGCCGTTTGGCTTCTCGATTTGTACGTGTCCTTTCTGAATTCACTTGTATGGACGACATGGATTTGTACCTATCAACCACTGCGGTTAACTGGGTAAATCAATTCCATAGCTCTAAGCGTTTTGTTGTTGACTTCAATGGTACGAACAACGAAATCCGTAATAGCCAATACGGTGCGATGAAAGTAAAAGATGCCGTTGTTGATTGCTTTGAGAAGAAGTCTTTACCTCGTCCTTCTATTAGCAAAGAGAACCCAGACATTCGTATCCACGTTCGTTTACACCGTGATAAAGCGATTCTTGGTGTTGATATGGTAGGTAGCGGTCTTCACCAACGTGGTTACCGTCCTGAATCAGGTCGAGCACCACTACGTGAAACTCTTGCTGCCGCGATTCTTCTTCGTAGTGGTTGGGACGCAACTAAGCCTTTCCTAGATCCAATGTGTGGTTCAGGTACGTTAGTGATTGAAGCGGCGATGATGGCTGCAAACCTAGCACCGGGTGTTAAACGTCAGAAGTGGTGTTTTGAATCACTAGAAGATTTCGAGCCTGAGCTTTGGGCTGAAGTTAAAGCAGAAGCGAACGTCCAAGGCCGTCGTGGCGTTAAGAAAGTAGAATGTAAGTTCTATGGTTACGACAACGATGAGCGCATGATCAAAACAGCGCGCGATAATGCTCGCCGTGCTGGTGTAGAAGATTTGATTGAATTCGAAGTAGGTGATGCAGCAAAACTTAAACGCCCTACGGAATTTACGGATGGTGTGATTGTGTCTAACCCACCTTATGGTGAGCGTTTAGGGACAGAGCCTGGTCTTATTGCACTTTACACCGCATTCGGTGCACAGCTTAAAGCTGAATTTGGTGGCTGTAACGCATCTATCTTCTCTAGCTCAGACGAGCTACTAAGCTGCTTACGCATGCGTGCAGATAAACAGTTCAAGTTGAACAACGGTGCGTTACCGTGTCACCAAAAGAACTACTCAATTTCAGATCGTCCGATGTCAGAGCGTCCATCAGGCGAGCAAGAACAATTGATTGCACCTGATTTCGCGAACCGTCTTAAAAAGAACATCGGTAAAATTGGCAAGTGGGCTAAGAAAGAGCAATTAGATTGCTACCGTATCTACGACGCTGACCTACCAGAATACAATGTAGCGATTGATGTATACCCAGGTCACCTTGTGATTCAAGAATACGCAGCGCCTAAAGATGTACCGGAAGAGAAGGCAAAACGTCGCTTAACCGATATCATCCGTGCTTCTATTCAAGTAACAGGCGTAGAAGCAAACAACGTTGTGCTTAAAGTTCGTCAGAAACAGAGAGGCCGTTCTCAATACCAGAAATTGGCTCAAGACTCATCGAACTTAGAAGTGAACGAGTATGGCGTTAAGCTGATTGTTAATCTTCATGATTACCTAGATACCGGGTTGTTCCTAGATCATAAGATCACTCGTCGTCGTATCGGTGAGATGGCCGCAGGTAAGGATTTCCTAAACTTGTTTGCTTATACAGGAAGTGCATCTGTTCATGCTGCTGTGGGTGGTGCTCGTTCTACAACTACTGTTGATATGTCTAATACCTACCTAGAGTGGGCGAAAGAGAACATGGAGCTTAACGGTCGTGTTGGTCGTCAACATCAGTTTGTTCAAGCTGACTGTCTACAATGGCTAGCTAAAGAGCAGGGTTCTTATGATCTGATCTTTATCGATCCACCTACGTTCTCTAACTCAAAGCGTATGGATCAATCTTTCGATGTTCAACGTGATCACATTCAGCTGATGGAAAACCTTAAACGTCTTCTTCGTGAAGAAGGCACGATTGTGTTCTCTAACAACAAGCGTCACTTCAAAATGGACTTGGAAGCTCTAGATGAGTTAGGTCTTAAGGCTCAGAATATCTCAGCGAAGACACTTCCATTGGACTTCTCTCGCAATAAGCACATTCATAACTGCTGGTTGATTACACATAAGTAGTTAAGAGATCGTATAAGGATATATAGTGCTGACTCTCTACAGTACAGAAGGGTGCCATCTATGTGAGATGGCATTCCAACTCACGGAACAGTTAAACATTAGCCATCACGTCAACGTTGTTGACATTGCATTTGATGATGAGCTCTTTTCCCGTTACGGGGTCACTATTCCGGTGCTCAAATTTGAAAGCTCTGACCTTTCTCAAAGCTCAGAGCTTAACTGGCCATTTGGCTTGTTAGAACTTAATGATTGGTTAAAGAAGAATGGCATTACTTACAATTCATAATGGGCAATTAGCGTTTGGTGATCACCCATTATTAGATCGTGCGGACTTCGTGCTGCAAGAAAACGAACGTGTATGTTTAGTAGGGCGCAATGGCGCTGGTAAGTCGACATTGATGAAAATCCTATCTGGAAACATCATCATGGACGACGGTAAGATGCAAATCACGCAAGATGTGGTTGTGTCTCGTCTAGAACAAGATCCACCGCGTAATGAACAAGGTACAGTTTATGACTATGTTGCTGGTGGCCTTGCTGAAATCGGCGAACAGCTGAAGATCTATCATGATCTTCTGGATCTCATCGCGACAGACCCAAGTGAAAAGAATCTAAACCGCCTTACTCGCGTTCAAGAACAACTGGATCATGCTAATGCATGGCGTTTTGAAGATCGTGTAAGTAACGTATTGGCAGCACTTAAGCTGACTGCTGAAACCAAACTGACAGATTTGTCTGGTGGTTGGCAACGTAAAGCGGCACTTGCTCGTGCGCTTGTATGTGACCCTGACGTGCTTCTACTCGACGAACCGACTAACCACTTGGATGTTGCAACCATTGAATGGTTAGAGGGCTTCCTGAAAGACTTCCGCGGTTCAATCATCTTTATCTCGCATGACCGTGCGTTCATTAAATCGATGGCAACACGTATTGTCGATCTTGATCGCGGTAAATTGAGCTCTTTCCCGGGCGATTACGAAAATTACCTTGTTGAGAAAGAAGAGGCGCTTCGTGTTGAAGAAATGCAAAACGCTGAATTCGATAAGAAGCTTGCTCAAGAGGAAGTTTGGATTCGTCAGGGCATCAAAGCTCGTCGTACTCGTAACGAAGGCCGTGTTCGTGCGCTTAAGAAGCTACGTGAAGAACGTTTGAACCGTCGTGAAGTGCAGGGCAAAGCGATTATCCAAATCGACGATGGCCAGCGTTCAGGCAAGATTGTATTTGAAGCTGAGAATCTTAACTTTGGCTTTGAAGGCAAAGAAATTGTTAAGGACTTCAGCTTCAACATCATGCGTGGCGATCGTATCGCTCTGATTGGTCCTAACGGTTGTGGTAAGAGTACGGTACTTAAGCTGCTTCTTGACCAGCTTAAGCCTGATTCAGGTCGTTTGCATTGTGGCACTAAGCTTGAAGTCGCTTACTTTGACCAATACCGCGAAATTCTAGACCCTGAGAAGTCTGTAATTGATAACCTCGCGGATGGTAAGCAAGAAGTGACCGTAGGTGGCCGTGAGCGTCATGCTCTAAGCTACTTACAAGATTTCTTATTCTCTCCAAAACGTGCTCGCACTCCTGTTAAAGCACTATCTGGTGGTGAGAAAAACCGTCTGTTATTGGCGCGTATTTTCCTTAAGTCGAACAACTTGTTGATTCTCGATGAGCCAACCAACGATCTAGATATCGAAACTTTGGAACTTTTAGAAGATTTGCTTGCCAACTATCAGGGTACGCTGCTTTTAGTGAGTCACGATCGTCAGTTTGTTGATAACACAGTGATGACAAGTTGGATCTTTGAGGGTAATGGCGTTATTGAAGAATTTGTTGGTGGTTACCACGATGCTCAGCAGCAAAGAAAGCAAGCATTAGAGTACCGACAGGTTGAAAAGCCATCAAAGCCAGCGAAAGTAGTTGAGGAAACTCCCAAAACTGCACCAGTTAAAGCTAAACCTAAGAAGTTATCGTATAAGCTACAACGAGAGCTAGAAGCGTTACCACAACGTTTAGAAGAATTGGAAACACAAATTGAAGCTCTTCAGGAAGAAGTTAATGATCCAAGCTTCTTTTCGAAATCTGTAGAGCAGACACAGCCAGTTTTAGATAAGCTAACTGCGACAGAGCAGGAGCTTGAAGTTGCATTTGAGCGCTGGGAAGAGCTCGAGGCACTACAACAGGAAAGTTAAGAAGTAATAATGACTTGTACTAAATTTAAATTAACTACAGTTGCAGCATTAGTTTTAGCTGCAACTAATGCCAATGCTGCGCTTTACAAGGTCGTTGAAGTCACTCCTTCAATTACAGGTGCCTCTGAAATCTATGGTGTGGCGATTCAACCTGGTGTTGCGACAGACGGAACGAATGAGCTTGCGTTAGGTTGCTTCGATTCAGCTGCAACCAACTGTACCGATAGTGCATTTAAACTTGCTGGTGAGACTCGCGATACGCTTGAAGCGGTAAGTTATCGTGAAGAAGTACCATTCGCAATGGATGCACCATTTCAGTACATTCAAGAGCGTGATGATTTCGAAAACTATTGTTATCGAGAGCTGAGATATTCTACATGTGAAAGTTGGGCTGAAAACCGTTGGAATGACACTTGGAGTAAGGAAAGAAATGACCTTACTCACGTAAATGCGAAAGCGTTTGTTGAAGGTGGGGATACTTTTGAAACTCGCAATACGGTAATCAATTCTTTAGATGAGAATGCCCAACCTGTGGGGATCAAATCCAAAGATGATATTCGCAATAATGCATTGTTTACGACGACAGCGGCGCCAACTGGAGCTTCAGAAACTCGTGCTTGGAAAGCGATAACGGCAAGCAACGGTACCGTTTACAATGTAGGTAGTATCTCTGAAGAGTTTGATCCGACTGACACTTCTGAACCAGATAAGGCGTTTGCTTCTAAAGCGGCAATTTGGGGTGGCACAACAACAAAAGAAATTGATTGGGTCAGAAGTGGTAATGCCCAACAAGGCGATTATTTTGCTCAAGGCAGTATGCGTTCAATTGTTGAGTCGAGTTCGATCTTTTATGGTGTCGGTTACAACACTGTAGATGGGAATGGCGACCTTCAAGACATGAACGCAAGTGTTTTTGTTAGTGATTCATTAGACATTTCAGGCTCTTGGTCAACGAAAGTTATTAGCGGTGCAGAGGTTAAGTCTGGTTCATCTAACGATGATGCTAGATACAGTAACTCAGTAGCAACCGATATTAACGACAACTTGTTTGCAGTTGGATATTCAAAACGTAACGGTTATGTTCCTGAAAATGGTAGTGCCGGTAATAAGCCTTTTATTGTAACGGATGCTAAAAACCCAACAGCAACGTATTTGTCTGGCGGTATCTTCTTCAGTGGCTCAAGCGGTGAAGCTAAAGCGGTAAATAATTACAATGAACTTGTTGGCCAGATCGATGCGGAAACGACGCGTGAAGTCGATGGCAGCGAAAGAAGACACAGAGGCTTTATTTACCCTTACGATCTCCCGTCTTCAACTGATGAACGCCGTGTTGATATTTTTGGTGGTAAAGCATGGTGGTTAGATGACTTAACAAATGATGGTGATGCGTCTAGTCACAATAACCAATTTAGAATCATTGATGCGACGGATATCAATGATGCTGGCGTGATTTCAGCAACGGCTATCAAATGTACAGTCGACGGTAATGATAAGCCTTATGACACAACATCACACAACTCATACTGTGGTGGTGCCTCATCTAACGCAGTCGAAAAGGTTGTAGCTGTTAAGCTTATCCCAATCAAGGGAGCAAGGTATGACACTGGCTCTGACATTGATAGCGTAGTAACTCGTAGCACCGACACCGAGAAAGTTGAGCGCCAAGGTGGTAGCCTAGGTTGGTTAACTTTGACTGTGCTTGGTCTATTAGGGTTCCGCAGAAAATTTAAATAATTTTATCTCCTGAGCCCGAGTTCACAATTCTGAACTCGGGCTTTTTTTCGCCTTGAGAAAAGTGAAAATTTGACCGATTCTTAAAGTTGGAGTCACAAAAACTCCGTAAAGTTGTAATCATTGTATGTTAGTAAATGGAACACCCGTATGAGGACTGCACTATGAAGAGACAAAAGCGTGATCGACTAGAACGAGCACAATCTCAAGGCTACAAGGCTGGTTTAAATGGACGGTCGCAAGAAGCTTGCCCATATAGCCAAATGGATTCTCGGTCTTATTGGTTAGGTGGATGGCGTGACGCCAAAGATGACAAGCAATCAGGTCTCTATAAGTAGATAGGGCGTAAAGAATTCAAGGTCAGGGCTCCATTGTCTGTTGATTACGCCGGTTGGAGCCTTGTTAGTTTCAGAACAACACAAAGACTCCCAGAGCTATGTAGCATTCTAGTTTCGCTATCATAAGCGTATCGCTGGTGGATTTATCCTGTTTCAAGCTTAATACGGGATACTTTAATGCACTATAACTAAATTTGTTGGAACGAAAATAAAGCAGCCATGGGCTGCTTTACTAAAAATCTAACTATTAGATTAGAATGCTGACGTATCTTGGAAAAGGCCAACTTTCAAATCTTTAGCAACGTAGATCTCTTTACCATCAACAAGTACGCGACCATCCGCAAGGCCCATAACTAGACGACGGTTAACAACACGCTTCATGTGGATCTCGTAAGTTACTTTTTTCGCTGTAGGCAGAATTTGACCAGTGAATTTCACTTCGCCAACCCCTAGAGCACGACCTTTACCTTCGCCGCCAACCCAACCAAGGTAGAAACCAACCAGCTGCCACATTGCGTCAAGGCCTAGACAACCAGGCATTACAGGGTCACCTGGGAAGTGACAATCGAAGAACCATAGGTCAGGAGTAATATCCAGCTCAGCAAGAACTAAACCTTTACCGTAATCACCTTCAGTTTCAGACATCTTAGTGATGCGATCCATCATTAGCATGTTCGGTGCTGGTAGTTGAGGGCCTTGTGGCCATAGTTCGCCTTGGCTTGATGCTAGAAGCTCTTCGCGAGTGTAAGAATCACGTTTGTTTTGCATTATCAATTACTCCGATTTTTGATAGGTGCATATTAGTGAACAGGTGTACGCTAAACAAGTCCGATCAGTACTAGACAAACCAGTTTTTAATGCGTCCAACGATTCCAATAGGGTGCTCATGTCTTTCAAAGTTTTCAATACGTTCCGCGATTTTACTCAGAACGCTTTCTTGTTCATCGTCTCTAAATGGTTTGTTCATAATGAGAGGAATTGCTTCGTCTACATTAGACACAGACCAAATATGGAATTCTTCATTCTTAATGCTTTCAATAAGGTCAGGCTTTAGTGCAAGATGCCTTAAGTTCGATCTTGGAAGGATCACACCTTGTTCGCCTGTTAAGCCGTTGTGCTTACACACATGGTAGAAGCCTTCGATTTTCTCGTTTAGCCCGCCAACAGCTTGCACACGTCCAAATTGGTCAACTGCACCTGTAACCGCAATTTGTTGATTGATAGGGTATTCAGACAAAGCACTAACCAGAGAACACAACTCCGCAAGAGAAGCACTATCGCCATCTACTTCGCAGTAAGACTGCTCAAATACTACGGAAGCTGCGTATGGTAATGGATCTTCAAGGTTTAGTGCGCTGCTCACAAATGCTTGCATGATCATCATGCCTTTAGCATGAAGATTACCACCCAGCTCGGCTTTGCGCTCAACATCGGCAATATCACCATCACCAAAGTGAATAACACAGGAAATTCGTGCAGGTTCACCATACGATATTGGGTGTCCCGGTACATCGATGACCGTCAATCCATTAACTTGACCAACTTGTTCACCTTCAGTTTCGATAATGACTTGGCCATCACGAATATCATCAAGGGCGCGTTCTGGTAGATAAGATTCACGGTTGTATTTGTGCTGTTGAGCTTGCTGGATATGGTGAATATCAATCTCACCATTGTCGGCTTCAATCAAAGCTTCGTTCAATAACGCGTTGTGCCAAATAGGGCACAGTGGGATATAGCTTTGATCTTCGGTTTCTCTTGCTCCGGCAGTAAGAATGCCAGTCAACGCTTGTTGCGTGATGTTTGGTAATTCATAGCGTTGTTGAAGCCACTTAAGGTAACCAAGATATTGAGTCAGAGTGTCTTCTGAGAGCTTAATGTCCTGTTCAATTTCGCTGAATAGGCAAAAACCGGTTTGAATATCGCTGTCTAGGTAATCAAGGTCACCTAGTTGAGCTCTGTCTCCAACTACAATTAACTTAATATTGTAAGTAAGAGGTAAGGTTGGCGACTGATTCAAGTGTTCAGGGTTACTGCTGATAGGCTCTACAGCTTCACCAAGCAGCGCAGATTTAAGCAGTAACCAGCTTCCTGGGTTTGCCAAGATCAGGTTTGCTGAAACGATCAGATAACCGTTGTTTGCTCTAGCCAGTAGGCCAGGTTTTGTCGCAATAACCTTACCGTCTTTCGATTGAACTTGGTCAAATAGAGAGGCAGCATTTAAAGACTCAGTTTTGATAACCGGCAGAGTGTGATCATCTAAAGCAGTGACTAGAGATTCAACAATCATTTGACGATAGATTGAATTGTCCGGAGCATTTACCAGTAAAACGCGCGAAAGGTTAGACAAGCGAACAAAGCGGGTTAGCGCATCTTTGAATCTATGTTGAATATCTGAAAACGGGAAAGGCGAGATGTCAGGGAATTGCTCTAATTGAGCGCTATATTCGTCGTACTGAGGCGTAACATGTCGCCAATCTACTTGAGTCATTTAAGTTTCTGATTATGATAATGAGGTAGGGAGTATATAGAAAAACCGATCTCGCTTGTAGCTCTATGTGGTAGTTACTAATCACTAAGCTAATATAAGTATGATCTTGGTCTATTCTTTCAAGACAATAATTGTGAAATAACCTATTCTGGGTTACGCTGTCACTAGGATTAACTCTCGAGATTAGACATGAAATATCAGCAACTTGAAAACTTGGAATGTGGTTGGAAATGGAACTATCTGGTCAAAAAGTGGAAAGAAGGTGAATCGATTACTTGCCATATTGATTCAAGTGAAGCTGACGTTGCTGTTCAAGCCTTATTGAAGCTGGAACACCAGCCTACGGGTGTTCTTGAGTGGATCTCTAACAACATGTCTCCTGAGCTCGATAACAAGCTTAAACAAGCGATCAGAGCTAAGCGAAAACGCCACTTCAATGCTGAACAAGTTCATACAAAGAAGAAATCAATCGACCTTGATTACCGTGTATGGGAAAAGCTATCTCAACGTGCGAACGAGCTAGGTTGTACGCTCTCAGATGCCATCGAGTATTTGGTTAGCGAAGCGTCTCGTAGTGAGCAGGCCAGCAAGACGGTGACTAGCCTCAAAGAAGACTTAAGCAAGCTCCTTTCTGACGATAAATAACCATCAACAGTAGTGGTGACATTATGATGTACGTAATCTTAATCGGTGCGGTATTAGTTTTTTGGTTAGTAGCAGTCGATCGACCGGTATTGAAAATTAAATTTAGCGACGGGGCGATCGAACAAGTTAAAGGGCATCTTCCACCGAGCTTTAAACACAACCTTCAAGAGATTGGTCATAACAATACCTTTAAAGGCGAGCTAAAAGTGTATGCAAAACGTTCTGGTTACAATCTCAAGTTCACTAAAGATGTTCCTAAAAACGTACAGCAACGTATTCGTAACGTGTTCCCGCATAATGGTTTTAAGTCTAAAGGCTCAAAGAAAGCGTAATCGTTGAGAGTTACGCGTTAGCTGGTCAATCCTCATACTAAGTTAATCCTTCATTTCTCTTAAATCTCCGCATACTGTTCTCACCCTCAACAAAGAGAGAGCAGTATGAGATATCTAGTATTACTATTATGTTTTTTATCCCCAGTCGCTTTTCCCGACGATGCATTGGTTAATCCTGTAGCTAAAAAGATAAAAGTCACCGTCATGAAAGGGCTCAACAAGAGTAATGTTGATTTCGAGGGTTATTGCGATCTGATGATTGAGATGAAGCACTCTAAAGGTTATGCAAGAATCAAAAAGGTGAGAACGTCTGGAGATAGTAAAGTTTGCAAGCAGGCGAAAAAACACCTACCGACGAAGAAAAGGTTCAAATACAGCTTTCCAGAAAAGTATATCCGGCTACATATCACACACTAGCCACTCTCAACGCACTATAACTAAATATCCTTAATTTTATTGAAACAATTTCGTGAACCAATCTCTAATTTCTATTAATATTAGTTTTGTTATAAAGGCAGGATATGCCGATACAAGAGCATTTACGGCAAAGGAAAGTCACGGTTGTTGTTAGCAAATAAAAGTTATACCCCTGAAGTAGTTGAGATCTCAAGGAAGGTCTCAATCAATGTTGAAGCTCGCTTTAATCGATGGTTAATCTCACCTGAATATAAGCTCGCACAATCTACAGTAGACACGTTACTAAGTTTGGAAAATAGGTATTGTGATAGTGTCATATTTGATGAATCTGACCGCATATCTCACAATCAACGTATTTTATTGCGCTGCGAGCAGGATAGAGTCAATGCTCATCGTGAAAAAGTCGACGCGAAGCAACAAACCTTACGATACGTTATCGATGATGTCAGCAATGCCGCTTCTGCGCTAATGCTTGAGAAGCTTCAAGGTACCTTAATAAGTTCGTTGTTTTCAGACTTACCCGATTACAATCAGTTCGCTAGTGTTGCGTATTCGCCATCTTTAAACTTTTCCAAACTCCATGAAATATCCGCGAAAAGTAGGCCATTGAGCTCAAGTTTAATCGAGTTTGTTTCCAATCAAGAGTTTGCAGATAAATATGGAAAGAAATCTAAGGTAATTCTCGATCCAAAAGTTGCAGCACGACAAATAGGAATAGAAAATTGTCGTTTATTGTTCCCATTGTTAATGAGTCAACAGCTGATTAAGTGGAATGATGGCAACATTAAACACATCACACCTAAGGTTTGGCAACACTTGGTCGTGACGTCAAATGCGACTCGAATTCGACTTCAAGAAACGTCGGTTAAAGATCCTAACGTAGGCATTTTACTTGGTGTGTTGAGAGTTCTGCCTTTGTTTTTAATTTGTAACCACTTTTCTTCAACGTTTGAAGACGCATTGGTAAAAACGATGCTTGGTTATCGTGAAGCAAGTGACAAGCATGACGAATATTATGCTTGTACTGAGGTGATGCCAAACACACAGTTTCTTGAATCAATGGTCGAGCAGCTAGAGCTTAAGCTACTAAAAAACCTCGTTGAATTTATAGATTGGAGCCCTGGAAATCAGTTCATCAAGAGGGCACTTCTAGAGGAAGTGAATGACATTCCAGTACTTGAGCGAACGGTTTATGGTGCAGCTTTGGCTCAAGGTAGAAAATATTCTGTTTTCGAGGCGTTAGATAATAGTGAACTATTTAACGTTAAGCACCGACCTTATTGGTTTTCAACTGTTCAAATGTCTATCGCGACGATTGAGCAGATGCAAGATAAAGGATTGGGAAAGCTTACGGTGAACATGTAATAAAAAGAGAGAGTCTCATTAATGTCGCTCTCTTTTTTGTTGCGCTGTAACTTTATGTGAATGTCTTGTTTTGGCGCTAAACAGTAGGATAACACTCTACTTAACTGACCACTTCGAAGGTAAACGACTCTTGCTTTGCTATTGCGTGTCTTGCTTTGCTATTGCGTGTTTAACAGGGATACCAAGGCGCTGGCAAGTCATCAGAACTTTCAATTTCCTGTCGGCAGGAGCGTGCTCTGACAGAATCACCGAGCTTAGGCACTCTCTATTAAGGTAGAGTTTATTTCCGATCATCTCGTCATCAGGTAATACCCAGCGGTATTCCTTTTCATAACGCCAATTAGAATGCTTAATTTTGAATATCTCAGCTCCCAGTCTTGATGTTTGTAAACCTCTTAGCGATGCCGGGCGGAACATATTCGGTTCGTCTTCATACTGGACTTCAAAACAGTTGAGATTGGCCTCACCGTTATAGCAGTTGAGATCATACTCGATACACATGCCTTTAAAGTTGTCACCATACTGCGACCATAGTATTGGGTGGTCGTTCGACTGAGAGAAACACATGATCTTAAAGTTTTGTTGAAGCTCTTTGTTGAATGCGTGGTTAGATTCAAAAGGGTTATTAAAAGTTTTAGCGTAATCAAACCACAACGAACACTCGGAAATAGATTGTATGTTTCTGTCGTGGAGTGATCTGAACTTATAAAGTTTAGGCAACATATCA
The DNA here is from genome assembly GCF_041467715.1 of Vibrio sp. 10N.247.311.14. NCBI lineage: Bacteria > Pseudomonadati > Pseudomonadota > Gammaproteobacteria > Vibrionales > Vibrionaceae > Vibrio > Vibrio sp. 10N.247.311.14. The sequence goes on along the minus strand of NZ_JBFSVE010000054.1, from coordinate 14,629 downwards.
AACACCTAGTTTACAAAATTGCCTGATGTTAACACTTTAATTTACTTTTAAGGATTGAATGCATAGCATTTGATTGCTTAATCACCAAATTTATTCGTATAACTGTTTGATAGATAAAAATTTAAACACGAAATAGTAGCCTGTTAAAGTGGTTTATTTTGCGTTAGGGCAAAGCTTTCAAGTTGTAACTTTTTACAGAAGATACAACGTAACTTTATTTATGGTTGAATTGTCTTGTCAAAGTAGAGGTCGAGTAGGGAAATAGGTGATCAAAATTAAAGCCGAGCTTTAAAAGGACGGCTTTAGTAGTATTGAGCCTACGAGTGAATCAAGTTTAGAAGTGGTACCTTGCACCTAGGTAAGCGGTTTGAGGTGACACATCGATGGATTCAATTTCAACGTTTGCATAGCGGTAACCAATATGGATATCGATGTTGTCTGTTACCATCGCACCAAGCTCAGCACCAACTTGGTAGGCTGCTTCAGACTTAGAGTCTGATACTCCAAAAGCTTTCGCTTCCATATCCATAGAGCCAACACCGGCTAATAAAGATACATACAGATCTAATACGTCACCTTCAACAATAAACTTTGGTTTAATGTTTACGAAGAAAGCATGGCCTTCAATATCCATTAAGTCGTTATAGCTAACTTTTCCGATTTTTCGGTACTCGGCTTCTAGCCCCAGTTTGACGACATCATGTGTATTGAATTCGTAGCCTCCAACCAAGTTATAGCTAAAGTCTGATAGATCAGATGAATCTTCAATGGCGCTGCCACGATATTCTAATTCAGTTTCATTATAAAAGCCGATATCAACACCAGCATAAAAATGACCATGCTCTCTAGGTGAGTTTTCGTTTTCACTAGCAAGCGCCTGCGAGCTGATGCCAAAAAAAGCGGTGAATAGCGATAGGGCGATTGTACTGATTTTCATGTAAAGCCTTCTAAGATAATAAGTTATTCTGTTCCAGAATATGTTAACAAACAAAAGATACTCTAACTAATTGAGAACTAGCCTAAAGATCTGATTTTAAAGACTTGTTGGTAATAGAAGTGTCATTATCGCAGTTATGAGACAAGTTAATATAGTCCAGACAGAGGTTAATAGAATTTATGTTGCACTGTAACTTACGATTAGCCAAGTCGTTTATAGAAGTTCGTTTTGGATGGCAACGCAGTTTGGTAACAATGACCGTTGGGCATCAGAAAATTCAAAGTTAGTGGTTTGAAAAACGAGTACGGATGTTACTGATGACGTTGATAGTTGATTCAATTTGGTGAAGAACAAGCCAACATAGGTAAACAAGACTAGATGATTCGGGAGTTCGCTTGGTCTTTTGGGACCGTTAAATCTAGCGAACAAGAGTAACCAAGTCTTTTCAGTTTATTGGTAGTACGGACAATAGACCGAGAGTTAGTGGAAGCGTTAATCATCTAGGTTCTTTTGGTAAGCAAAATCAGGGTAATAGCTTTTAACACTCAACCAGCAGAGACTCTGGACTAACTTTGGAGAGGCATCCGTAATTAGAAGTCTTAATTAAGTTTGAGCAGACATGTGATAAAGCCATCACGATTTAATCCAATTAACGCGGAGTCAAAGCCAGCCAGTAATTAAATAGATAGATTCATGCGGCGCTGTACGTAAAATTACGCGAGTAACAGGCCCTGAAACCTCTCAGATTTCAATCTCCTTTTTGGTACGTATTATGTATATTATGTTAAATGGTGTTTGGTATTTATAAGGCAGGTATCTTTGTGCGATGCCCTGCCTCTTGTTTATCTACCAAATCGATGTTCTATTTAACAGTAAGGCTATTTACCATAAAATACCTAATAAACATATTTCCTAATCTTCGATTAAGAATACGTTTATTAGACTTCAAGCATTAATCGATCAATTGCTTCTGTGATCTCTTTAGTTCTTACTGGCTTGGTCACGAAATCATTCATGCCGACATCTAAGCACGAACATTTGTCTTCTACTGATGTGTGTGCTGTTAGCGCAACGATTGGTGTTTTGATGTTTGCGTCTCTCATGTATTTGGTTGTGGTTAATCCATCCATGACCGGCATCGACACATCCATTAAGATAATGTCTATTGATTCGTTGCCTCTTTCAATAAAGCCAATCGCTTCTTCACCATTACTTGCGATGAAAACCTCGTGGCCTTGTCTTGTAAGGATTAACTTTATCACCATTTGATTCGTTGGATTGTCTTCGACAACTAACACTGAATAACGGCTTCTTAACTCTCGTGAAGATTCGTCTTCTTTGTTAGCCAGATTATTCGTAACTCTAGTAAGCACTGGCAACTGTACTTCGAATTTGGAGCCTTTTCCAGGCTCACTCTTTACCGATATGCGCCCGCGCATCAGTTCAACCAGTCTTTTAGTGATGGCCAAGCCTAAACCTGTGCCACCAAATCTACGTGTGATTGTGCTATCAGCTTGCACAAATGGACTGAACAGCGACGAAAGTTGTTGCGAGCTAATGCCAATCCCTGTGTCTTCCACCGTTATATAGAAAGAGCTCTGCTGGTACTTTATAGAAACATGGACATGCCCACGCTCAGTGAACTTAATCGCGTTACCGATCAAATTAAATAGGATCTGTGCCAAGCGACTTGGGTCGATGTAATGAAGTTCACCTTCAGGGGTATCGCTAGTTACTGTTAGCGGCAAACCTTTATCGTCTGCTGTCTTCTTTTGTTCAGATAATACAAAAGTTACAGTGTCTCTTACGTTGCTCCATTGAGGAGCCAACGAGAAACACCCAGATTCAATCTTAGAAAAATCCAATACGTCACTGATAATTGCCAGCAATAGCTCAGATGATGTGCTCATATTAAGCAGTATAGACTGTTGTTCTTCGTTCAATGATGTGGATTTTAGGGTGTCTATTAGGCCAATTATGGCATTTAGCGGTGTTCTTAATTCATGACTCATCATCGCGAGGAATTCAGACTTGGCCTTGTTGGCTCTTTCTGCGTCTTTTCTTGCTGTGACAAGCTCTGCGGTACGTTCTCGAACGGTTGCTTCAAGCTTTTCTTTGTTCTCAATATCGAAAACAGCACGCTCTATCAACGGTCGAAAACGGTTTAGTGTGGCCTTAGTTTCAATACTAAAGTGCTTGGTATTCGAGTGGATAAAGATGATGACGGATTGTGTTAGTCCGCTATCGATACCAGTAATTAGAACAGAGTTGATTTGATCGAGGATAATGGGATGTAAGGAATTGAATTCACCCAGAGACTTGGGTTCAAAAAGGATGGCGCATTCTCCATTGATCACTCGAGATAACTTGCCACAATCACTCCAATTCATCTGTTCGAAGACTTTGTTATTGCTTAGCAGGGTTTTGAAACTGCCTTCGTTCCCTACCCTTGATACCACGATAAAGTCATCAAACTTAATGTATTTTTTGAGCACGAACTCGAGACTGGAGAATATCTCAGATATGTTACTTGCCTTACTGATCGCAGAGATGGTTGATAAGATCACCCTGTTCTCTTCAGCCAGCTTTCGCTCACGGGCTTTTAGTTTTTGCAGTTCAATACGTGCTTCTTGCAGCGCTTCTTGACCTTCAGAACCCATTACTTTTTCAACCTATAAAACGTTGCAGACGATACCATTAAATTCCCGTGTGCATTCTCGCCACCAGAGAGCCTGCCTTGTTCACCAAACGTAAATGGACATATGTATGGGAGCCCATTAAGTGCTTGATTTATTTGGTCACACACCTCATCCATATCTTGTTTAAGGTTCAACATTGGGCCTGCACAAAAGATATTGATCGCCCCTAGTTTCTCTTCAAGATCCATGTCGTTGTAGTATGAGGAGTGAATGATATTCGCGGCGCGGCTAATCAACTGCTGCTTAGACCCTTGCATCAGGTAGATGGTGTCGCCTTCACTGATGTCTGTGAACAGCTCAATCCCATTACACTCCGTCTCTCTGATCGAATGAGACAATTTGAAATATGGGTAATCGTAAGAAGAGCCGACTTTCCTGCCTAATGGGTAGACTGACGACTTTTCGAATATGTAGCCATCATCACTGCCATCTAAGTGGAAATTAGTCCATTCGTTGTAAACGGTGACGGCTGGCCTGTGGTCTATCTCCAACAAAATTCGGTTTCTTACTTTGGTCACGGTGCCTGAATACCGCGTAGGCGTATGACCCGCGCTGAAAGAGGAATAGATGGACTGAGACGCAAACACTACCGTTAAAGACACACCATTTATAGACAGCGACTCTTCGGTGAAGATACTCCAATTTCCGGAAACCTGGTTGTCTGCAGCACTGCCACCAATAATTGGCACTTCAGTACCAAATTTCTTATCGATAGCCGCCATCACCTTTTCTTCGTTACCCGGTGTGGAATGCAGCAAGATAAGATCAGGAATTTCACCTTCTCGGTTGGCGTTCTTGAGTGCTTTGTCTATCGCGCTGAAGGTACTGCGGTCTATGGAGTCGCTGAAATGTTCGATTCCCGTACCATAGGCGTTGATCCCCGAGTCATGAATAATGAGGACGCCAATGACTGGACCAGAATGAAAACCAGTTTCGGTCATAATGCCGTGACAAGTAGTACAGCCATGTATGGGAGTGTTCGGGAGAGCATCTACGAAATATCTCTGCACAGCGAGTGTCGAATACTCTTCTGTGCAGTAGCAAATAAGACAAGCAATATCGTCAGGGTTTTCCACCCCGCTGAGCAACTCATCTACTGCGATTTTATCGTCTAGGGAGTAAGAGACTTTTGATAGAAATTTCATAGATTCTGGGTAACTTTATTAATGCTCTCTTTATAACACTTTAATGCATTGTGTTTCACTGATTTGGTACATGTTTCTATCAAAAGAACCGAGGTGTGCCCCAGTTTCTCTCTGTTACTCCTTAGAAAGGTTTACAGAAAACGTGCTCACCTGTTGTGGAAATGTAACCGTTATTGAGGAGGTCTTATCACTAGTTTGTAACAGCCAATTTGATGGTCCTTTTTCTTCCAGAATTCCGCTTTCATTATAGCTAATGATAAATTTGCCAGTTTTAGATGTTTCGATCGAATACCCTAGGTTATTGCTTGAAACTGAAACATTATGATTATCAATACCAAATTTACAAGGTTTTGAAACTATACAGTTTACTGTTTCGTTATTATCGTATGTTACTGTTCTCCAAGTAAATGCAGCTATTAAAATAACCAACATGACGATAATTTGAACAAGCCTGCCTTTTGTTAGCTTTTGTGCCGCCATTATAATCTTTACTCCTTGTTACAAAGTTCAAAGTTTTTAAATAAAAATCCAATTCCAGACCAAGCGTAAGGTTACTACTCTGTCATTGATTTGTTAATTCAAGTATAGTGTCGCGTTGAAAATGCCACTTTTTTTTAAAATCAGCAAGTGGAAATAAAGCCCTGAATAGGCTGAATTTCCTTTTCTAATTTGGGTGGCATTACGACGTGAGTCGTGTTGGAAGTAAAGTGTAGTAAATAAGAAATTGGAAGCATGCAAATGAGCCAAGAAAAGCAGCTTGAACAAAACTACAACTATACGGTCGTCCGTCAATTTACCCTAGTTACAATTTTGTGGGGTATTGTCGGTATGGGCGTTGGTGTTTTGATTGCCGCTCAATTAGTTTGGCCACAGCTAAACTTTGATACGCCGTGGTTGACGTACAGTCGTTTACGTCCCCTGCATACTAATGCGGTTATTTTTGCGTTCGGTACAAGTGCGCTGTTTGCAACATCATATTATGTTGTACAACGTACCTGTCAGACGCGTCTCTTTGGTGGCCCTCTCGTAGCCTTTACCTTTTGGGGTTGGCAAGCGATTATCCTGTCCGCTGCAATTACTTTACCGTTAGGTTTAACCTCTGGTAAAGAATACGCAGAACTTGAATGGCCAATCGATATTGCTATTACTCTTGTGTGGGTAGCTTATGCGGTCGTGTTCTTCGGAACCATGATTAAACGTAAGACATCGCACATTTACGTAGCAAACTGGTTCTTCGGAGCCTTCATTATCACGGTTGCCGTGTTGCACATCGTTAACAGCCTAGCTGTTCCTGTCTCTGCGTTTAAATCGTACTCGATTTATTCCGGAGCGATCGATGCAATGGTGCAATGGTGGTACGGACACAATGCGGTAGGCTTCCTATTGACAGCTGGTTTCCTAGGCATGATGTACTACTTCGTTCCTAAACAAGCTGGTCGCCCTGTTTACTCTTACCGTTTGTCGATTGTTCACTTCTGGGCTCTCGTGTCTCTGTATATCTGGGCTGGTCCTCACCACCTACACTACACTGCACTTCCTGACTGGACTCAATCTCTAGGTATGGTTATGTCTTTGGTTCTGTTTGCTCCATCTTGGGGTGGCATGATCAACGGTATTATGACTCTATCTGGTGCGTGGCATAAGCTTCGCTACGACCCAATCCTACGTTTCCTAATCGTTTCTCTATCATTCTACGGCATGTCGACTTTCGAAGGCCCAATGATGGCAATCAAAACGGTTAACGCACTATCTCACTACACGGACTGGACTATCGGTCACGTTCACTCTGGTGCGTTAGGTTGGGTTGCAATGGTTTCTATCGGTTCGGTTTACCACTTAGTTCCTAAACTATTTGGTCAAGAGCGTATGTACTCTGTATCCCTAATCAATGTTCACTTCTGGTTAGCAACGATTGGTACGGTTTTCTACATTGTAGCAATGTGGATCTCTGGCGTGATGCAAGGTCTGATGTGGCGTGCAGTTAACTCTGACGGTACATTAACTTACAGCTTCGTTGAATCTGTAGAAGCGTCTTACCCGTTCTACTTTGTACGTTTCTTAGGTGGTTTCATCTTCCTATCTGGTATGTTCTTAATGGCATACAACACGTACAAAACTGTTTCTGCACCTAAAGATAGCCTTAAAGCTATCCCTCAACCGGCTTAAGGAGATTTAGAATGAGCTCAAATTCAAATAATCGCCATGAGTTGGTAGAGAAGAATGTTGGCCTACTAGCGATTCTTATCGTTATTGCTATCAGTTTTGGTGCTTTAGTAGAAATTACCCCACTTATTTTCCAAAAGCAGACTACTGAACCTGTAGAAAATCTACGTGTTTACTCTGCTCTGGAAATGGAAGGTCGTGATATCTACATTCGCGAAGGTTGTAACGTATGTCACAGCCAAATGATTCGTCCTTTCCGCTCTGAAACTGAACGTTACGGTCACTACTCTGTAGCTGGCGAAAGCGTTTGGGAACACCCATTCCTATGGGGTTCTAAGCGTACTGGTCCTGATTTAGCGCGTGTTGGTGATCGTTACTCTGATGAGTGGCACCGCGTTCACCTTATCGACCCTCGCGAACTTGTTCCTGAATCAAACATGCCTGGTTTCCCATGGCTTGCTGAGAATGTACTTGATGGCAAATTGACTAAACAGAAGCTTGAAATCTTCCGTAATCAATTTGGTGTTCCTTACACAGACGAACAAATTGCTAACGCTAAACAAGATGTTGAAGGAAAAACAGAGATGGATGCAATCATCGCTTACCTTCAATCGCTTGGCCACGCAATGAAATAAGGAATAATTATGGACATTATTACATTTCAAAGTGTTTGGACTGTTACTGTTTTTGCTTGTTTCATCGGCATCGTTTGGTGGGCTTTCGGTAAAAATCGTAAGTCGCGCTTCGACGAAGATGCAAACCTAGTGTTCGCTGATGAAGCACCTGCGAAAGATAAAAATCAAGGAGTGACGAAGTAATGAGTACATTCTGGAGTATTTGGGTAACAGTAATCACAATCGGTACATTGATTGGCTGTGCAGCCTTACTTCGTTGGTGTTCCAACGATAAAACAGGTGTAGAAGAAGGTCAGGATATGGGCCATGAATACGATGGTATTCGTGAGCTTAATAACCCGCTACCTAAATGGTGGACATACCTTTTCGTTAGCACAATTGTGTTTGCAGCTGTTTATCTAGCTCTATACCCAGGCCTTGGCAACTTTAAAGGTCTACTAGGTTGGACGAGTTCAAACCAAACAGTTCGTAGCGTAGAAGAGTCTCGCTCTGCAATCGCTGCTGCGCAAGCAAACAAACAGTTAGACGCATACGCGAAAGAGCTTGATGATGCAGACACCTACTTTGGTGAAGCATTCAGAAAGCTAGCTCACGACGAAAATGGTCTACGTTCCGTCCCTGACATTGCATCAGATGCTGATGCAATCAAAGTGGGCCAACGTTTGTTCCTACAAAACTGTTCTCAGTGTCACGGCTCTGATGCACGTGGTCAGAAAGGTTTCCCGAACCTAACTGATGACGCATGGTTATATGGTGGTGAACCACAAGCTATCGTTACTACCATCATGCATGGTCGTGTCGGTCAAATGCCAGGTTGGAAAGACGCTCTTGGCGAAGAAGGCGTAAAAGAAGTAGTTAGCTACACGCTTAGCCTTTCTGGTCGTAGCGTAAACGCACGTGAAGCAGAGGCTGGTAAAGCTCGCTTTGTAGTGTGTGCAGCGTGTCACGGTACTGATGGTAAGGGTAACCCTGCTGTTGGCGCCCCTGACCTGACTGACCGCGACTGGCTATTCGGCGATTCTCGCGCTGATGTGACGGAAACAGTCATGTACGGACGTTCTGGTGTAATGCCGGCTTGGAAGGACATCCTCGGTGAGGATAAGGTTCAGCTCGTCTCTGCCTACGTCTGGAGCCTCAGCAACTCAGATAAAGAGTAACATAATAATAACAGCCCCTTCTTAAGGGGCTGTCTTTCTTTTACAGTTATAACCTTAAGTGTTTGTAAAAATTAGTTTTATTTCATTGTATATATTGAGAATAATAATATGGAACAACCTTGGTATAAGCAGTTTTGGCCGTGGTTTTTGATCTTCCTAACCGTTGGCGTTTCTATGCTAACATTGGTTCGAGTCGCGATACTTACCAACCATTCAGTTAACGTTGTCACTGAAGATTACTATAAAAAAGGTAAAGGTATTAATGTCGACATTTCGAAAGTAAATGTTGCTAAAGAGCTTGGCTTATCAGCTTCAGTTAGCGAGAAAGGTAACTCAGTTATCATTACTCTCGACAAAGGCAAACTAGACCACTTCCCTGCTATTAGCGCAATGTTCGTGCACCGAACGTTGCCTGACCGTGATTTTACTCAGCTACTGACCGCTGATGCGAGAGGCAACTACACGTTGACTCTGGATCATGAAATGCAAGGTCCATGGTTTATCGAGCTTTCTCCGCATGATTCTGAATGGTTAGTGCAAGGTCGCATGAACTTCCCTATTGATACTCCTACTCAACTAACGAACTAAATCTTATGTGTGAATCCTGTTATCACTGCGGTGAAGATGTACCAGCGGAAACGGATTTTAAAGTAGAAATCTTAGGATCGGTGCGACCTATGTGTTGTCCGGGTTGCGAAACCGTAGCCCAGACAATCGTTGATAGCGGTCTGGTCTCTTACTACCAATATCGTACCGCTCCAGCTGAAAAAGCGGATCTCGTGCCAGAGCAGCTTCTGGCACTCAGTCATTACGACAACGAAGATGTTCAATTGGAGTTCGTCCGTAACTCTGAAAACACCTCTGAAGTGACATTGTCACTAGAAGGTGTCTCTTGTGCTGCTTGTGCTTGGCTTATTGAAAAGCAAGTCTCTTCAAAGTTAGGGGTTGTTAGTATTCGTGTTAATACCACGACTAACCGCGCCCTGCTCAGTTGGGACAACACTCAGACGAAACTGAGCGAGCTGTTGTCTGCAATCCATACCTTAGGCTACAAAGCCGCACCTTTTGAGGCTGATCAACAAGAAGCCGCCTATCATCGATCGATGAAGAATTATCTCTATCGTCTTGGTATTGCTGGTTTAGCAACCATGCAGGTCATGATGCTGGCTGTGGCGTTGTATCTTGAAGTCTTCGGTAACCTTGAGCCCGAATTCAAAAGCTACTTCCGTTGGGTGAGCTTAATCTTTGCAACACCGGTTCTGCTCTACTCTGCATTGCCTTTCTATATCAACGCGTGGCGTAGCCTCAAAGGTCGAACATTGGGTATGGATGTACCTGTGTCGATCGCTCTTTTGTTTGCCTACGTTGCAAGTTTGGTCGCAACGGTGACAGAGAAAGGTGAAGTATTCTTCGAATCTATCTCGATGTTTACCTTCTTCCTACTGCTTGGTCGTTTCCTTGAAATGCGCGCTCGTCGTAAAGCCGCCGCTGCTAGTGGTAACCTGCTTAAGCTCGTTCCTGCTATGGCAACAACGTTAGATGGCGAACAAGTTCCAGTCAAAACCTTAAAAGTTGGCGACCAAATTCGCGTTCTACCGGGTGAGCACATTCCTGCCGATGGCAAAGTATTGTCTGGCAGAGTTCATATCGATGAATCGATGCTGACTGGCGAATCTATCCATGTGGTCAAAAACGAAGGCGATACCGTCTTTGCTGGTACATTGAATGGTGATGAATCATTTGAATTGGAAGTAATGACGTCAAAAGCGGATTCGGTTATTTCCAATATCGTTCGCCTGCAAGACGAAGCGCAATTGTCTAAACCCCGCATTGCAGAAATTGCTGATGTTGTGGCTCGATACTTTGTTGCGGTGATCTTAATCATCTCATTCGGTACTTGGTTTTACTGGCACCAAACACGACCAGAAGACGCTTTCTGGATCATGCTTTCGGTATTGGTAGCAACGTGTCCTTGTGCTCTGTCACTGGCAACACCGACGGCGATTACTTGTTCAACGTCTCGCATGGGTAACTTCGGTATTTTGCTGCGCAAAGGCCACGTATTCGAAACCTTGTGCAAAGTGAATCACTTGATCATCGATAAAACAGGTACATTGACTGAGGGTGATATTCGTATCAGCCAAGTTGAAACCTTCGCTGAACTTGATAAAGACACTTGTCTCAAAGTAGCGGCGAGCCTGGAACAACACGCTAACCACCCTATCGCTAAAGCGTTCAAGACTCATCTTTCTGATGAGATCGAAGTAGAGTCAGTTAATAACGTGATTGGTTCAGGTATCACTGGTGAGTGGAATGGCCAAGAAGTTGCGATTGGTAGTAGTGAATTCATTCTAGGTGAAGCTCAACCATCGGAAAGCAACGGCATTTACTTGTCGATGGCGGGTCGTCATATCGCTACATTTACTTATGAAGATCCAATCCGTAAAGAAAGCATCGAGTTTATTAAGCAATTTAAAGAAGCGGGCATCAAAACAACTCTGCTTACTGGCGATTCTTTGATTAACGCGAAGCCTGTTGCTGAAGAGATTGGTATTACTGATATTGTTGCTAACGCGAAACCTGAAGATAAACTTGCTTACCTGAACTCTCGAGATGCAAGTGACATTACCATGATGGTTGGCGATGGCATTAACGATGCCCCTATTCTTGCAGGTGCCCACCTTTCTGTCGCTATGGGCGGCGGTACAGACGTGGCGAAAGCTTCTGCGGATATGGTGTTGTTGGGTGATAAGCTTGATAGATTACTTAAGTCGCGTACTTTGGCGTTAAAAACGCGTAAGATAATTCGTGAAAACCTAGCATGGTCATTGGGATACAACCTACTCATCCTTCCATTGGCCGTTGCGGGTTTGGTTGCTCCATACATTGCCGTTGTGGGCATGTCTGCCAGCTCTATTATTGTTGTGTCTAACTCGTTAAGGCTTTTAAAAGAGCAAGGTAAATAATGGAAAGTTTATACATTCTGATCCCCATTGCGATTGTTCTGGTGTGCATCGCTGTTGGTATTTTTCTATGGGCGGTGAAGAGCGAACAGTTTGAAGACCTAGAACGTCAAGGTCACAACATTCTGTTTGATGAAGACGAAAAGGCTCACAACCATTCTGATAGCAAACCTGTCAAGAATGAGAAAGCTAACGGCGAGAGCCAAACTAACGTAGACAAAAAGAACGATGACGCCTGATTGGATCGGAGCCTTTGTTGTTGGATTGATCGGCGCAGGTCACTGCATGGGAATGTGTGGTGGTATTGCGTCGCTTCTTTCGATTGGCAACAGTAAACCTTCCCCTGTTATTCCCCTACTTTATAACCTAGGGCGCTTGCTAAGTTATGCCGTGATTGGTGGTGTGATTGGCGGTGCAATCTCTTCGATAGGTCAGCTAAGCGATTTTAACGCTCTGCTAGGTTGGCTGCGATTATTTGCAGCTGGCTTTATGATCGTCTTAGGTTTGTATATCGGTAAATGGTGGTTCGGCTTGTTGTTCTTTGAAAAAGTCGGGCAGAAACTATGGCGCTATATCTCTCCTTTAGGTAAATCATTTCTACCCTTGAAGCACCCTAGCCATGCTTTGCCGTTTGGCTTTATTTGGGGTTGGCTACCATGTGGCTTAGTTTACTCAATGCTTACGTGGGCGGCCGTATCAGGAAGTTGGTACAACGGTGCCGGTATCATGCTTGCTTTCGGTTTAGGTACGCTTCCAGCAATGCTCACAGTAGGCATGGGCGCTAATTTCCTCAAAAAACTGCAACAAGCTGACTTATTTCGCCAATTAGGCGCAATTTTAATCCTCCTTTACGGTTTCTATACCGGATATATGGCATTGCAGCTCATTATTTATACCGTATAGGTAATCTTTAAATCCGGTTTTTTTACTACCCAACTGGATAAAGGAATGCTAAAATATTGACGTATATCAAATAGTGAAAGATTGTTATGATTTCTGAAAAGCCTGTGACGAAACGTGTTCAGTCTGGTGGCTGTGCGATCCATTGCCAGGATTGTAGTATTAGCCAGCTCTGTATTCCGTTTACTTTGAATGAATCTGAACTCGATCAACTTGATCAGATCATTGAGAGAAAAAAGCCTATTCAAAAAGGCCAAGAGTTATTTAAAGCCGGTGACGAGCTTAAATCTCTATATGCTATTCGCTCTGGAACGATCAAGAGCTACACGATTACCGAGCAAGGTGATGAGCAGATTACTGCATTCCACCTAGCGGGCGATCTTGTTGGCTTCGATGCGATTACTGGTGACCAACACCCTAGTTTTGCACAAGCGCTAGAAACTTCTATGGTATGTGAAATCCCATATGAGATTCTTGATGACCTATCAGGAAAAATGCCTAAATTGCGTCAGCAAATTATGCGCCTGATGAGTAACGAGATTAAAGGTGACCAAGAAATGATTCTGCTTCTTTCTAAGAAGAACGCGGAAGAGCGTCTTGCTGCATTCCTTTACAACCTTTCGACTCGCTTCTCTCAACGTGGCTTCAGCCCGCGTGAGTTCCGCCTAACGATGACTCGTGGCGATATTGGTAACTACCTTGGTTTGACTGTTGAAACAATCAGCCGTCTTCTAGGTCGCTTCCAAAAAGCAGACATCTTGAGCGTTAAAGGCAAATATATCACTATCGAAGATCACGATGCGTTGATGGAACTTGCTGGCGTTTCAAAAGAATAGTCTAGATATCAATGATGTAGTTCAATAATGAGCTACATCATGTTTCTCTCTTAAAACCTCTTATATTTCTCTTAATCTCTCCATAACTACGCTACATTATTTATATGTTCGGTCTGAAAAGTAGGCTTAGTTATGAGTATCTATAACAAAATTTTAGTTGTCGCAGACATTAATCACGATGAGCAACCTGCTCTAGTTCGTGCTATCCAACTTGCTAAGAAAAGCACCTCAACAAGCCACATCACTTTCTTTTTGTCGATATACGACTTCTCGTATGAAATGACATCTATGCTCTCTATCGATGAAAGAGACGCAATGCGCAAAGGCGTAATTCACCAACGCGAAATTTGGATGAATAAAGTCGCAGAACCTTACCTAGATGATTCTATTGAATTTAATGTACAAGTGGTTTGGCATAACCGCCCGTACGAAGCGATCATTGCTGAGGTTTACAGCGGCGAGCACGACATCTTAATCAAAGGCACGCGTAAGCACGATACCTTGGAATCTGTCATCTTCACTCCAACCGATTGGCACTTATTGAGAAAGTGCCCTAGCCCAGTGCTATTGGTTAAAAACGATTTCTGGCCAGATCACGCGAAGATTTTTGCTTCAGTTCATGTTGGTTCTGAAACAGAAGCTCATTTAGAGCTTAACGATACGATGGTCGACAGATTACTAGAGATCACCGGTCGTTTGGATGCTGAACCTTTCTTGGTGAATGCCTACCCAGTGACACCTGCGAATATCACCATTGAACTGCCAGAGTTTGACCCAACGTCTTATACCGATGCGGTTCGTGGCCATCACTTAACGGCAATGAAAGCATTGCGCCAGAAGCACGGTATGTGTGAAGAACAAACTGTGGTTGAACAAGGCTTGCCAGAAGATGTTATTCCTCGCGTCGCTTCTGAAAATAACGCTGCGATGGTGATTCTGGGTACAACGGGTCGTACTGGCTTGTCTGCCGTGTTTATTGGTAATACCGCGGAACATGTTATCGATAAGATTAACTGTGATGTGTTGGCTCTTAAACCGTCTGGTTACGTCAGCCCACTAGACCCTAACCTTTCGAAAGGTTAGGTCAGGGATAGTTTAACTTATAAAAAAACGCCTCAAGCATTGCTTGAGGCGTTTTTGTTGTGCGCCGAGCATGGCGTTGATCTAGGAGGTGAAAGTCCTCTACGGGCTCAG
>NZ_JBFSVE010000053.1:0-39029 GCF_041467715.1 Vibrio sp. 10N.247.311.14 | reverse complement strand
ACCATATCACTTACTACCGTTTTTGTTTTTAGTTCCCGCTAATCCGCGATGAACCTTTTTATTTACTTAGCGTTTTATGTAGCTAAGCTTAGACTTTCTTGAAGATGATAGAGGTGTTGATTCCACCAAAAGCAAAGTTGTTGCTCATCAAGTATTCAACATCCAATTCGCGACCTGAGCCCGTGATGTAATCGAGCTTGCCGCACTGTTCATCGACATTCTTAAGGTTTAGGGTTGGGCTGAACCAACCGCTATGCATCATCTCTAGGCTGAGCCACGCTTCAATTGCACCACATGCACCAAGCGTATGGCCAAAGTAACTCTTAAGAGAGCTGATTGGTACTTCACCAAAGATATTCGCTGTCGCGTTACTCTCTGCAATATCACCTTTTTCAGTCGCAGTACCGTGCGCAGAAACATAGCCAATCTTCTCAGCTGGAAGTTGTGCGTCTCTCAATGCTTTCTCCATACAGATTTGCATGGTTTCCATCTGAGGTTGAGTCACATGAGCCGCATCACAGTTGCTCGCAAAACCTATGATTTCTGCGTAGATCTTTGCGCCACGAGCAACAGCATGTTCGTACTCTTCAAGGATCAGGGTTCCAGCGCCTTCGCCGATAACCAAGCCATCACGCTCGCTGTCGTATGGGCTAGGGGATTTCTTGGGTGTGTCGTTTTTTAAACTGGTAGCGAAAAGGGTATCGAAAACGGCAGACTCAGTTGGGCATAACTCTTCACCACCACCGGCAACCATTACGGTTTGGTAACCATGCTTGATCGCTTCATAGGCGTAACCAATGGCTTGGCTTCCTGAAGTACAGGCGCTGCTGGTGGGAATCACGCGGCCACGCAGACCAAAGAACAGACCTACGTTTACCGCGGCTGTGTGTGGCATCATTTGAACGTAAGTGGTTGCTGTGATTGCTCGTGTCGACTTCTCGTTCAGCATTACTCCGAAAGCACCAACCGCATCGGTACTGCCAGTTGAAGAGCCGTAAGCGATACCAGTTTCGCCATTGGTCAATACATCGTGACCAATTAAGCCGGCTTGCTCCAATGCATTCTCAGTCGCAACGGTAGCTAGGCGTGATACACGGCCCATGCCACGCACTTGCTTACGCTTGTAGTGTTTAGGCAGTTGGAAGTCATCAATAGGCGCGGCAAGTTTTGTGTTGAGACCATCATATTGCTCGAAGCTTGGCATATATTGAGTCGCATTTTCACAGGCCTTTAGCTTAGGCTCTATCTGTTGCCAGTCGTTACCAAAAGCAGTAACACCAGACATTCCAGTTACAACAACGCGGCGGGTCATACTAAGCCTCCATTTACTGAAATCACTTGGCGAGTTACGTAGCCTGCAATATCAGACATTAGGTAGCTGACTAGGCCGGCTACTTCTTCCGGCTCACCCATACGGCGCAGTGGTACTTGAGGAAGTGCATGATCTTTCACGTGCTCGTCAATCATACCTGTGTCAATTAAGCCAGGAGCGACACAGTTTACCGTGATCTTGCGTTTTGCGAGTTCTAGAGCAAGAGACTTAGTTGCGCCAATCACCCCCGCTTTTGCTGCAGCATAGTTAGTTTGACCACGGTTACCCATAATGCCGGATACCGACGCTAGAGTGACGATACGGCCACCTTTACGCTTTTGAACCATAGGCATTACACAAGGGTGAAGTACGTTGTAGAAGCTATCTAGGTTGGTATGGATCACACCATCCCACTCTTCTTCCGTCATCGCGGGGAATGCAGTGTCACGAGTAATGCCCGCGTTGTTCACTACACCATAGTAAGCACCATGTTCAGCGATATCAGACTCAAGCTTTTCGCGACACTCGCTTCGTTTGCTGATATCAAATTGAATAAGACGTCCAGCGCCACCCAGTTCGGTGATCGACTTTAGCGTCTCTTCAGCACCTTGCTTGTCACCCATGTAATGAACGGCGATTTCAAACCCGTCTTTCGCGAGTTGAATAGCGATCGCTTTACCAATACCTTTACTGGCACCAGTGACTAAAACCTGACGGCTCATGATGGGCTCCTAGTTTTCATTTCTTGTAATTTTTGTTCGGTCGGCACGTAGACGTTGAGTTGGCATTGAGCCACTAACTCACCTCGGTCTTCGACTCTTGCGGTAAACACAGCCATACCGCTGTCTTCCATCATCTGTTCGGCGTAGATATCAAGGGTCTGACCTTGAGTAAACTCATCACACAGTGATTTATAGCGACGAGAGCCGAGTAAGAATCCGATTGGGGGCGTGGTGCCGTTTTTAAGTGCGTGATATCCAGACCATGCCGCTACAGACTGCGCCATAAACTCGATTCCAACATATGCTGGTACCGTTTGAGATTCGGCGTCAAAGAACAGATTATGGTCACCAATATCGACCTGACAGTGGATCGACAACGCCTCTACGCTGATAGCACGATCGATTAATATCATCGGATCATCGTGAGGGAGAAGTTGGTCTACAGAAGGGATATCAGTCATTTACTACACCAAAAATCAGGCTAATGTTGTTGCCACCAAAAGCAAACGAGTTGCTTAAGATGTTCTTTGCTTTAAGTTTCTGTGAACAGTTTACCAAATCAATCTCAATATCTTCAGCTTTATCCTGACATTTTTGTAAGGGAAGCGGTAAGTCATATTTCAAAATATGCCACGCAATTGCAGCCTCAATCGCACTTGCTGCGCCTAGAGTATGCCCGGTCAGCGGTTTGGTAGAACTGACGGGAACCTTGTTTGCAAAAATACGATGAATGGCTTTACTTTCCATCGAGTCATTGAGTGGCGTTGCTGTACCATGTGCATTGATATAACCAATGTCTTCTGCGTTTAACTGTGCAGAATGTAACGCTTTTTTCATTGCTTGTTCAGCACCATTGCCTTCAGGGTGAGGCGCTGAAATGTGGTGTGCATCAGAGCTGTCCCCACAGCCCAATAAGGCAATGTTTGACGTGTCTTGTGCTGCATTAACACCGGCTAACTTTGTTTTGCTGAGCAACATAAATGCCGCTGCTTCTCCTATGTTGATACCTTCTCGGGTTGCACTAAATGGCTTACAATGTGTTGTTGAGAGTGCTTCAAGACCGTGGAAACCATTGAGTGTCAGCTTACACAATGTATCCACACCACCCACTAACACGGCATCAGCCATACCTGAATCTAATAAGCGCTGGGCGGTCAGAAATACGCGGCCACTGGATGAGCAAGCCGTAGATATGACGTAGTTTGGCCCCGTTAATGCGCAATACTGGCTAACGAACTCTGAGGTATCACCAAGCTCTTGTTTTGAGTAATGGTAATCTGCTGGAAACTCGCCGTTTGCCAATTTTTGTTTGAAGACTGCTTCACCATCGGAGATCCCAGATGTGCTGGTGCCAATAACAACAGCAATTCTATCTGCGCCAAACTGAGATTTGGCTTGCTCGATAGAATCTTCAATTTGGTGAAGAGCCGACAGCGCCAGTTGATTGTTGCGAGTGGCGTATTGCGTAAGATCTGAAGGAATCGGTGGTAGTTCACCCGCGATCTGACCAACGACAGTGTGTTTACCATCGTTCAGCATATCGTGCACTTCGACCATATTTGATTCACGCTCGTCTTTTAGACAGCCATGAATATCGGCAATCTCTGAGCCTAGCGCTGAGTGGAAACCACAGTCTTGGATGTAAATAGGCATAGTGTTCAACTCTTACTTGGATTGTCGACAATCGTTGAGTTCAACGTTTGTATGGTGATGTTGTAGCCCAGGGTCAAATGTTTGAAAACAATGTCGCCTGCCGTTTTGTGTGTACCAGGATCTGTTTGGTAATCAATTTGAATGATTGCCTGTTGGTTTTCATCAAATACGGTTCTTGTTTTGTCGGTATCGACTAGGTGCCAACCTATGCTTTGTAAAGGCTGAGCCCATGCTTCAGCCGGCCATAAGGTAAGCATTAAATTAAATAGCACCTGTTCAGGTTGTGGCAAAGTTGCGCCAAGCCCAGACAAAACCTGCGTATCAATTACTTGATTCTGGTATTGCAGCGATAGAATGCGAGTACCCCAAGAGGAGAACCCCGCCAAAACCACTTTACCTGGTGTGACTTCGACTTGAACCGGAAGCTGCTGTGTATCATTTTCCCACGTAGCGCTAATCAACTGACTGGCTGTTAATGAGTATCCCAGTTCAGCTGGCAGTGGTAGTGCTAGATCGGTGTCTTGATCGATAGACACGCTCGCACCACTTGGCTGCTGAGAAACCATCGAGCAGGCACTCATTAGAATGCCCACTAGTATGGCGAAGGTTACCTTTAATGTCTGGATCATCTAAAAGCCTCTCGAGTAATTGGTCCTTCTACGTTTTTACTACTGTTGATCGCGAGTGGAGAAAGCAGCCAAGCGACAAAGATCCCTGTCAGAACCGTCACCCCGAAGCTATGAATAGCATGAGTCTGGCTCAGCGACAGTAAGCCGAATGAAAGTAGTGTTGTGAGACCTGACAAGGTGATCGCTAATAAGGTGCTCAGCGATTTCTTTTGCTCAGCAAAGAATAGGGTGTAGTCTATGCCAATCCCTAAAATCAGAATCAAACCAAGCAGGTTAAATAGGTTCAGTGTCGAGCCTAAAATGCCCGTGACCGCCAAACCTGCTACGCCTGCAATCAATGAAGGCAACAGCATTAACAGGCTTTGCTTCACACCATAGCGCCAGCCTAACAGCATGCCAATAGCTGCCAATGCTATCAATAACAGCTCGGTAATCTTGACGCGGTACTCAGCAAAAAGAGAGGAGATTTCATCCGCTTTATTGAGGTGTTTCACACCTTGCTTCTGAGCAAAATCTGACTCCAACCACTGTGAGAACAGCTCAGCATCAGTGACGTCTTTTATCAAAATGACCGACGCTGCTTGCCCGTCGATAGGTTTTAACCAAAGTGGTCGAACAGGCTCTGAGACTGGAGACTCCAAAAATCCAGATACCGTGATTGGTTCGAATTTTGGTAGTTCTGGAAACGTAGACCAACCGAGAGAGCTTTGTAATATATGGCTTTGTTGACTATAGAGTTGTTCAACCAACTGATAGTTATCATGCTGTTCTTGTTTACTTAACAAGTGTTGATTGATGCTGCGATACCCGGAGATACCTTGGCTATTGACCAGCGAATCTAAGCTTGTGGTGATTTCTGTCAATTTTTTGAGTAGCTTTTGGTCGCTCTGAGCTGTGACCAAAAGCATATTTTGACCACTGCCTAACCCTGATATCTCAGTAATGGCTTGCTCTTGTTGTTTGAGTTGTTCGGGCATAGCCTGAAGCTGGCGAATATCGTCGTCGTAACGAATTTGACTGAGTGACATCAAGCTAACGACAGTCACTGTTAACGGTAAGCCAATTCTAAATTTTTGGTTGCTCCAAAGGCTTAACCAAGTATGCCAAAGTTTCGACAGGGGAAGAGGGCGCTCTTGGCCTGGTTTTACCGCTAAAACGGGGTACCAGCACACCACACTGGCGTAAGCTGCGATCAGTCCAATCGACGAAAACAGAGCCAGTTGCTGCAAGCCTGGGAATGGCGCAACCAGTAGCCCTAAGTATCCGATTAAGCTGGTGATTAAACCTAGAGTGATGGCAATGAAAATATGCTTTAGGCCTTTATCGCTCTGCCAGTGGCTTCCTGCGGCCAAACGGTCAGTGAGATAGTGAAAAGAGTAATCGATGGATACGCCAATCAAGCTAGCGCCAAACACCAAGCTGAATAGATGCACCTTACCAAAGATAGCGACAGTGCTTGCCAGTGCAACCAATAATCCTGTACTGATTGAGAGTAAAGATAAGGCAAGTGGTAGCGCACTACGAAATGTCAGCCACACCAATAAAATAACGCCTGCCAATGAGCCCAAACCAATGGTACTGATTTCTGATTTCGCGCTTTCGGTACCGTAATTGGCGTAGAACACCACACCAGTATGCTGCACCTTGACGCCAAATTGTTTTTCGACCTCGCGCTCAATTGAATCAAGATCTGGAAGTTGTTCTTGAATCGCCAAGCTATAAGGTGAGTCCGCCAGAGTAGCCGTGACTAAAATATGAGTTTGCTCATTCGACTGGGCCGTGAGATAGCCCTCTTTCAGAACAAAGTTACTTGATTGGACGCCAATAGCACTGATGTAGTCGCGAAATAACAAGAATGGGTCGAGAGATAACTCTGCTGCAGTGACGCCTGAGAATGGATTGTACAGAGACTGAATGACATATTGAGCTCGCGAATCAGGCGAGTGTGTCAGCGTCTCTTTTTGTTGTTGGGTCAGCAGTTGAGATCGGTGACGAAAATAGAAATCGCTCCACTGGCTTTGAGTGCTGGC
This sequence comes from Vibrio sp. 10N.247.311.14, assembly GCF_041467715.1. NCBI lineage: Bacteria > Pseudomonadati > Pseudomonadota > Gammaproteobacteria > Vibrionales > Vibrionaceae > Vibrio > Vibrio sp. 10N.247.311.14. The sequence goes on along the minus strand of NZ_JBFSVE010000053.1, from coordinate 32,683 downwards.
GTTGATTTTACCTTGAACTTGCTTAAACAGAGTTGGCTGACTTGAAAAAGTTCTTTGGTTGAGAGCTTTTTCAAAAGCGTCGGTCGCAACCATGGTTTGTTCGATATCGGGAGCGCTTATGATAAATACCACTTGCTCGCTCATCGAGCTGGATATCTGCTGAAAGGCTTGCTCTACCATTGGGTCTTGCTGGTTTTCGGGCAGTAACTTTAGAATGTTGCTTTCAATCGGTACCGACGAAGAAAAAGCGAATTGTTTGGTCAACAACCCGCTAAACAGCATTACAACAACAAGCCAAACAAGGGCAAGACTAGAGTTGGAATTGTTTCGCTTCAGCATCTGATAATACTTCCGGTAGATGGCTTAACTGACTGAATTCGATCATTGTGCTATCTCCACGAATCTCTTTCAACTCAATACGTTCAATATCGCTGTTGCCTTGCAGCGTGATAGCCTCAAACACCGCATTCATCGGTGCATTTTTGGGCTTTAGAGTCAGTGTCCATGCTTGTACATTTTCATCAGAGCTGGTGTTAGTTGCGGGCTCAAAATTGAGTGCGAACTGTTCCTGAAGTTTTTGCGTGTCCCCATGAAACACTGACAAGAAGATATGGCTGAAATAAAACGCCATTGGATTTTCTTTGTCGGTGATGATTTTTGCGGGTTGATCGGCAAACCTTTGGCTCAGTTTGTTATCGGTGAGCACTAAGTTCACGGGAAACGGAGTGGTTTGTGTCCAGAGTAAGCCACTTGATTTGTCTAACAGAAATGTACCTTGTGACGTTAAAGGCTGGGCGAACATCTCCATATTGCGTGTTTGAGTGAACTCACCACGCACAATACTATTTTCGCTGAGCACCGTCTGCAGCTCTGAAATAGAATTGACAGCAGCAGAGTTTTCTTTGGCGCTTACAAGGCCGCTTGCCATCATCGCAGTAAGTCCAATTAGCGCGATATTGATGTATTTGCGACTGCGTTTAAACAGATTCATGGTTCACCTGCTGTGGGTTAGAGGTTTGTGTTTGATGTTCAGTTGCTAGAGGTAAGCAACCAAATTGGTGCCAGTGTTCGACTTTGTCAGTAAACACTTTGGGTGAGGCAAAGCACATCTCTTGTTCTTCGATGGTGACGGCAACCTGCATGGTGTGAGCACGTGTCATTCGAGCACCGGTTAGAGCATCATGAATTTCATAATCGACGCGCAGGCGATTTTCCCACTCGGTGAGTTTCGCCGTTACCTTAATCTTGTGATTAAACGGTATCGCCTTAATGTATTTCACGCGGGTATCGATGATAGGCCACATGTAGCCAGAATCCTTCATCTCATGGTAGTTGTACTCAATCTTATCCATCATGATGCGCCTAACTTCTTCAAAGAATCGGAAGTAGTTGCCGTGATAGATCACGCCCATTGGGTCGGCATCTTGGAATGAGGTGATAAGTGTCACCTCAGATTGTAATGGGTGAAGGATTTCAGACATAAATCGCTCTCAACAATATTGCGTAAAGGGTTGGCTACTTTATGAGTAAAGTGACCAGTGCTGACTTTGAATACGAGCAATGAAGTGGCGTAGATCGCCTTCAAGTGGTCGATCTTCTACGATAAATTCAAACTCCTTAAGCACTTCGTCGCGAATGTGCTTGAGGTTCTCACTCATGTGGTGCTCATCAAGCTCATTGTGGCGCTTACGAAGTTCGAGTGCTTGTGTCCCCGCCAGTAGTGACGCTGCTGCCACTTGTTCGGTTAGCTCTAGAACGCGTAAACAGTCACGAGCTGCGATGGTGCCCATACTCACTTTATCTTGGTTGTGACACTCAGTTGAGCGAGAGAATACGCTTGCTGGCATGGTGTGTTTCAATGCTTCTGCTGTCCAAGCTGAAACGCCAATCTGTACTGCTTTAAAGCCGTGGTTGATTGGCTTACGTTCGCCTTCAGCACCCGTTAGGTTGAATGGCAAACCGTTGTTGAACTTGTAGTCCATCAGCTGAGCCATTTGACGGTCAAGCAGATCAGCAAGGTTCGCAACTGCAGTTTTTAACGTATCCATCGCCATTGCAATGTGTCCACCGTAGAAGTGTCCACCGTGCAGTACGCGCTCATTATCACCATCGATAATTGGGTTGTCGTTGGCACTGTTTAGCTCGTTCTCGATCATTTGGCGTAGCCAAGGCAGAGAGTCTTGAACCACGCCGATAACATGTGGAGCACAGCGCAGAGAGTAACGATCTTGGAGGCGATCACTGTTACGTGGCGGGCGATCCGCTTGCAGATCATCACGCAGCCATGCAGCAACTTGTTGTTGACCAGGATGAGGTTTGACTGCAAACAGCGCTTCATCGAAATGGAAGTCATTGCCGTGCATACCGACTGATACCATAGCGGTGATCTTAGTTGATAGCTGAGCTAGATATTCCGCACGCTTGTAAGCGATACAAGCTAATGCCGTCATTACAGACGTACCATTCATCAACGCCAAGCCTTCTTTTGGCTTAAGTTTGATAGGGCTAATTCCTAACTCTTTGTAGACGTCACTGGTTGGGCGCACTTCACCTTTGTAGATTACATCACGCTCACCAATCAGTGCTGCGGCTAAGTAAGACAGAGGTGTTAAGTCGCCACTGGCACCCACCGATCCTTCTTGAGGAATGCGTGGTGAGATGTCTTGGTTGATTAGGGTAACGATCTGGTTGAGTAGATCGTGAGTCACACCAGAGACACCTTGTGATAACGAACAAAGACGAGTTGCAAGGACTGCACGAGCTTGTTCGTGAGACAATATTTCACCTAAACCACAGCCGTGAAAACGTGTTAAATGCAGTGGTAGCTCGTCAACTAGGTTTGGCGGAATCGCAACCGTACATGAGTCACCGTAACCCGTCGTTACACCGTAAATCACACCTTCTTCTTTCAATAGGCGTTCTAAGAAAGCGACACCACGGTCGATCTTAGATGTGAATGCTTCACTTGTGTTCATCGAGGCTTTTGCGCCTTGTGAGATAGCGACAACATCCTCAATCGTGAGGCGCTCGGCACCAAAGGTGATGCTATTTGGATTCTTTTTCGTCATGGTGCTTGCTCAATGTCCAAAAATTAAAAAAGTTGTACCACTGAAGCGGTGCTTGCAGTGTGTAGTGCTGAAGTCGATTTGCGTATTTTTGCACGACTTGCTGTAAAGATTGTTCGCGAGTCTTTCTTGGTAGCTCGATCTTGTTGCTAAAATGCTCGAAATAGACATTAAAATGCGGCTTAGATTGTGAGTCGTCACGTAACCCAAACAGCAAAAATACGGGTGCTTTGAGAACCGAGGCTAACATAAATGGACCTTGAGGGAATGGAGCTTCCTTACCTAAGAACTCAGCCCATACTGAGCGGCTCTCTTTGCTGGTGGAAGTTCGATCGCCAACAATCACGATCCATTCGCCTTGCTCTAGTTTCTGTTGTAACAAGATAGCGGTATCAGGCCCCATCGATGTCACCTGAATCAGATTTAAATCAGACTGCGGGTTAACCGCTTTCATCACGGAATTAAAACGTTCGGCGTGTTCTGTAAAAACCAGGGCGTTGATTTTGATGTTCGAGTGTCTGCGACCTAAAGCTCGGCACAGCTCAATATTGCCAAGGTGAGATCCAAGGATTAGCACACCTTGCTTATTTGCCACCATGCTCTCGAACTGGTCTTGGCCATGAATAGTCAGGTTATCTGCCGAGAAATCACCTTTCCATGCCGCGAGCTTGTCGAGCATCGTATGGCCAAATGAAAGCAGATGGTTGTAACTGGTTAGTTCTCCGGGGAGCTCAATATTTTGCTGTTCCGCATAGGCTTTTAATTGGAATAGATATTGTTCGGAAGCGTTTCGCGCACGCTGGCCCGTCAAGTGGTAGTAACGCATCACACCACGCAGAATGAGGTTGAACACACCGCGACCTAACAAGGTATAAATGGCTAATAACAGCTTAATGCCTAATACTGTGCCGCGTTCTTGAGTGCGGGACCAGTGTGGTTGTTCAGAAGCTTGCGGCTCTGAATCAGTCGATAAATTTGGGTTATTATCAGCTGAATCGGATTTGAAATGGCGAGCAATCAGTTTTGGTGCTCTTGGCAGCATGCTGAAGAATAGACGTGTATGCATCCAACTGATTTTGACGTTATCCCACAACGCATCGAAATGAGAGATGCCGTTCTCAGGATAGATAACGCGCGTTTCAACGAAGTCTATGTCGCAACCTTCCCAATACAGGCGAACCAAAATCTCGATATCGAAGTCCATTCTCGAACCAACATCGTACTTATTCAACACAGTTTGAGTTTGGTTGATAGGATACGCTCTAAAGCCACACATGCTGTCTTTAATTGATAAAGAAAGGGTTTCTATCAATACCCAGATATGTGTCGCGTAGCGCCCATAGAGCCTTGCTTTGGGTACGCTGTCGTCGTAGATAGGCTGGCCTGATATCAGACGTTGTGGCTTAGCTTGTGAGGCCTCAATCAATGTTGGCAAGGCTTCCAGGTCGTGTTGCCCATCAGCATCTATCTGAATAGCGTGGCTAAAGCCTAGTTGCTGCGCTTTTTTGATTCCGGCTTTTACTGCGCCGCCTTTACCTTGGTTCTGTTCAAGCGTCACCAAGGTTACGTTTGAATTCTCTGCTAGGGGAGACAGAAACTGTTTTGTTGTGAGTTCACTGCCATCGTCAACGATGATGATCGGTAACTCAAAATGATGAAGTGACGACACCACAGCCGGCATGGTTGCGCCATGGTTAAAGCACGGGATAAGGAAGCAAGCCTTGTAGCTGCTTTCTTTTGTGTGGTGTTGAGAAGTAGCCTCGACGGGAGCGCTATTCACTTTTTTCTCCCAGCTTCATTTTGCCTGAAGAGTGGGTCTGTTCACCGTTGTTTGATGTGTAACTAAAGCTCAGCTTGTCTTTGTCAGCATCCCATTTGAGTGATAGCTGGATTGTAGCGTCAGGCAGGATAGGCTCTTGGAACTTAATGACTTCCATTCCTTTAAAGAAACCAGGAACGCCTAACTCTTGGACTGCGTAGTGAAGTGCCCAATCAATTTGCGTGACGCCAGGTAGAATAGGGAAGCTCTTGAAGTGCCCATTAAAGTCGGTGATATCTCCGCTAACATGAAGTGTCAGGGTCGATTCATTTTCTACCGTGTCTACAGCAATGATGTTTGGTTTTCTTTTATCCATAGGGAGTGCTTAGAATCCTTGGGCAAATATTGGTTCTTTGACAAAAATATAAAAAGATAATCTCAGTGTAAAATACGATCAGCGGTTTCTATGATTTTATTAGCTGTTCTATGTGAGATGTTAATCGCTTACCTTGGCTGTTGAGGGGGATCTCATCGACAACACGGTATTTTCTCGGGATTGCGATTGGCTCTAACCACTTTCTGAGTTCTGTACGCAGCATCAACCAGAATTTACCTTTGCTCATGGTCGATAGAGCGGCTTGGCCTTCATCTGATAATACCAAAACAGAGGCTAATATTAATCGCTCAGGCTCCTCAAATGGAATAACCACGCATTCACTTATCCAAGGCAGTTGCTCCAGTCGCTTTTCCACTTCAACCAGTGATACTCGCTTTTCTTCTATCTTGATCACTCGGTCCGTTCGGCCCTTCAATATGAATTGATTCTCCGAGACCATCTCGCACTCATCAGAGGTTTGATACCAGTTATTCTTATCGATGTACGGCGACAATAACTTAATGCAATTCTCACTGTTGAGACTAGCCTCAATACAGGCAAAAAGCTGCCAAGGCGTTTGAGCGCTCTCTTGCTGACGAAATGCGATGCCACCGGTTTCTGTGCTACCAAAGACTTCAATCGGTAAATGACCAAGCAGATCTCGTGACTGGTGAGCCGACTCGGTAGGCAATGGACCACCCGAAGAGAAGATTCCTGCAAGTTGTACCTTGTTGGTCTCATGCTTTAATCGTTTAAGTAGCGCTGGGCTGCTGATCAGTACACAGTTTTGATTTGCGTGAGATAAGATCTGTTCTGGGTATTCAAGGTTGTGTCGAGCAAATGGAACACCAGAGCATAGTGGCCATAAGATTCTAAACAGCAAACCATAGATATGTTGATGAGAAACTGTGCTTTGGATTTGGTTTCCCTTGAGTAACTCACCCCAGTTCTTGTGTAACTGAGCGGTCTCAATATCGAGGTGCTCTAACGTTTTATCTATCGCTTTTGGCGTGCCACTTGAACCTGAAGTGAACAGAGTTAATGGGACTGTTGCCAAATCAATGGTCGTAAGATTCTCGGTTAGAGGTTTTTGTGCTTCAGTGTTTGAATCCAATAAGGTTTGGATATTACGAACGTCATTCACCTCAACTTCGCCAATCGAGTTATCAACTAGCAGGCAATCAAACTGCTTACTTAACTCAGCAAGCGCACATGGCTGGTAGTTGCCCGGTAAGATGATGTGTTTGTTGGCTGCTGTACATGCCAAAAAGGCCACCGAAAATAGGTAGCTGTCTTGGGTACAAATCGCGATTCGTTGAAAAGGGGATAAAGACAAAAATTGTACGAGTTGAGATAAGTCGTCGTTAAATGTTTGCCACGTAATCTCGCTATTGTCGTCAAAGCAGACAATAGATTCAGGGGCTCTGTCCTGGCTAAGAAGCTCAGACAACGAGGTGTAAGATACGGTTTGGGTCATAACAATTTAACTCTGACGAATGCGCTGTCTTACTACCCACTCTCCTGCAAAGAGTAACCCTGCAAACAGATAGCTGAGTAAGCCATTGTATAGGGTCCATACTTCTAGCGGTTGGAAGCAGGTGTAAAGGGCAATAGAGCCATTGATAACAAAGAACAAGCACCACATTTTGGTGACTTTTCGTGTGTAATCAACGCCACTTTGCGGAAGTTCAGGCTCTTGAAGGCGAGCAAGACGTTCGATAATCGTTTGTGGTTGCCATAGGCTCGAAGCGAATACAACCAGCATACAAACATTAACGATAACGGGATAATAGGTTAGCCAGCCGTGTTGCTTAAAGGCTAAGCCTAAAGCCAGCAGAACAATACCGGCACTTCCACTGATCCAAGCTAGGTGTTTTAGCTCTTTGATTTTAGCCTGACCGCCGGTGAAAATGCGTACAGCAAAGATAGCGGCTAAGGCAATACCAACGGTTTGTAAGCCAAACTTGTTGAGTCCAAAGTAAACCGCTATTGGATAAGTGAAAAGTATAATTGCCGACAGTAAAGTCAGCAGAGGACGCATTAGGCGTCCTTCAATAGTTCAACCACAGATTCGACAACGTCATTAACGGTGCGCACTGCTTTGAACTCTTCAGGTTTGATCTTCTTACCTGTGACGTTCTGTAGGTGAACGACCAAATCAACGGCATCAATGCTGTCTAGGTCTAGATCAAGATAGAGATGAGCTTCAGGGGTGATATCTTCAGCGTCAAGCTCGAACAGCTCAATAAGCGCATCTTTAACCTGGTTGTATACTTCTTGTTGGTTAGCTTGTGTCATAAAGATCTGTCTAGTTATTCGTTTGAGAAGAGATGTAGTTCGCTAGATTTTCAACTGACGCAAAGTGCTGTCGAGTGTTTGAATCATCTGCATCGATAACAATGTTGTACTTTTTCTTGATAGCAAGGCCAAGCTCAAGGGCATCGATAGAGTCTAGTCCAAGTCCATCACCAAATAGTGGAGCTTCCGTTTCAATCTCATCAATGCTCATGTCTTCAAGGTTCAATGCGTCGATGATCAGTTGTTTCAGTTCGTTGTGTAATGTTTCCACTTTGGCCTACTTAATGCTTTATCTGAATGCTGCTTTAAGGGGGCGATTCTACATTATATGAGGTATTTTCGAAATGCCGATATCGCCTGTTATGTTATTGATACGCTAAATGTTTTCTTCGGAAGGGAAAATTGTTTGTGCAAGATGATGATTAAGGCGCCTTGCTGCCGAAGTTAAATTATTTGAGCCTTCAATAAATGGTTCGACTTCTATTTTACCTTTCACCGCGACATGAAAAAAGGGCTTCGACGCAGGAACTTGATACCATTTTTTCTCTTTCGTTAAGAATGTCGGAGAAACCGTAATATGAATCACGCGTAAATCGGTTTGTGTTCGAGTCGCGATTTGTGCCGCCCCACGCTGTAAGGATGGTTCAATTCCTGGCGTTGTGCGAGTTCCTTCGGGAAAAATCAGCAGGACATTGCCACGTGAGAAGCGTTCTTCACAGCGCTCTAAAAGATCGTCAGGGGCTTGGTTCGGTATATAACCTGCCGCTTTGACAATCCTTTTCATAAAAGGGTTTTCCCAAATGGCCGCTTTGACGAGGCAATCACATTGAGGAAGTTGGGAGGCGATCAGCACATAGTCAATCAAACTTGGGTGGTTGGCAACGATGATGCAATTACGATCTTCACGTAGCAGCTCGGCACCATCAATTCGGTAATCGATTGCTCCGGTGAACTTCATGATCTGGCAAAACGCATTGAATGAGAAACGGATTAATCGCTGTGCTTTAAGCTCTCTTTTAATGGTATTGGGAGTGGTTAGCGCGATAGTCGGTAAGATTAAGAAGCTCAATACTAAGCCACCCAAACCAAAGATGGTAAAGCAGAGGCCTGTCGCGAATACTCGCCAATACTGGTCTACTCTGCTCATTACGCTGTACCTGTCTCGGTGTTATTTACCCAAGACCAAGTTTGGTGCTTGCCAGCAATAGCCCACTTATTTGTACCTAATAAGATATGTTGGAGCGTTTGTAACCCTTGTGGTAACACGGAAGATGCTTGGTTGGTCTCTACTGTCCTAGTAATAGAGTATTCACTGCCAGCGGTGAGCATTAAGCCCAGCGCATAATCAGCAAAGTTCTGTGTTTCGTACTCTTGGTAGAGCTCGGGCAGAGGTTGGTCGAAATCGATAACTAACACTCGATGCGACGGATATTGATGAAGGTAAAGATAAGCTTCGATCAGAGCGTTATGGAAAGTATCTTGCCCTGCGGCTATTGAAGTCAGTGGAATCGGTGCTTTGGCGGCAATGGTGGTTAGACCGGCTGCGGTATTATGTACCGACTGCGAGAACGCCATTGGTGAGGCATCGTCACCTTCTAATATCGACTGAATCAAAGTGGCGGTTCGATGCAACTCACCATGTCGGCTAGCAAAGACCAGATAATCAATCGAGGTGTCTTTTAATAGGGTTAACGCGGTTTGGACAGCAAGTTTGCTTTGCACACTCATTCGGCGGCGCATCATTGGAGGAATAGCTTTAAATTCAGTTGAGCCATCTTGTGGCCAATCTAAATTAGTGCTCCACGCTTGCCATTCAGCAATAGAATTGAGCCCCGCTGAATTTGCAGACCATTTCTCAATATTAAACGACATTAATTGGGATTGATTTGACATAGAGTATTGATTTGCTTTGAGTCTAACTAAATACTATGCGCGCTTATAAATAAACACAGATAAGGAATTTAAATGAAATTACTAAAAATAGCAGTTTCAATGTTATTCATATTCGTTCTTGCAGGATGTGGACGCGTCCAACCTGTAATGAATGTTGAGGATACTCCAGTTGCACTGAATCTTCAAAGTAAACAGGTTAAATCAGCTATTTCTGAATCTGCTGAAAATCGAGGCTGGTTGGTTTCAGAAATAAAGCCTGGTTTGATCCGCGCTGAATTGTATGTTCGTTCGCACCACGCTGTGGTTGAAATTCCTTATAGTGATAAGTTTTACTCTATTCTTTACGTTGAATCAGAGAATTTGAAGTACGACGATGGTGAAATACACCGTAATTACAACCGTTGGGTTAATAACTTAAACGTTGATATTAAACGTAAGCTTGCGCAAATGGCAGCTGAGTAACTCTCTATTATTTAAAGTTAGGTTTTTCGTGTCGGAATATAAATTAGATCCATTCAACGCATTAGAAGCAAAAACAGAAGCGCAGAAATTGTCTTTCGCTCCGATTGTTTTTCATACTGCTCGTACACTTCGTGATTTAGGCATTTTGAAAGCGTTAGATGACGCGGGCAACGAGGGTTTACCAGCAGAGTCTATCTCTGAATCGACCGGTGTCTCTGAGTACGGCGTGAAAGTCCTGCTCGATATGGCGTTAAGTGCTCATATTGTGACTTGGGAAAAGCCTAACTACAAAATGGCTAACCTTGGTTTCTACCTTCTGCATGATGGTATGACTAACGCAAACATGGATTTCACAGCCGATGTTTGTTATGCCGCGATGATGCATCTAACAGAAGCGATTGAAGAAGGCACACCTGCAGGCTTGAAAGAGTTGGGTGATTGGGAAACCATTTACCAAGGCTTGTCTCAATTGCCAGAAAAAGCAAAAGAGAGTTGGTTCAAGTTTGATCACTTCTATTCGGATCGCTCGTTCCCTGTGTTACTTGAAAAAGTCTTCAGCAAGAAACCTAAGTCGCTGGTGGATATCGGCGGCAACACGGGTAAGTGGGCGATGCAATGCTGCAACCATGATGCGGACGTTGAGGTGACGATTGTTGATTTGCCACAGCAGCTAGAAATGGCAATGGCAAACGCGGCAAAGCATGGTCATCAAGAGCGAGTCACGCCATTCCCAGCGAATATGCTCGATAAACAGCAAACTCTGCCAACGGGCGCGGATGTTTGGTGGATGAGTCAGTTCCTTGATTGTTTCTCGCCAATGGAGATTCTGAGCATATTAAAGCGCGTTCGCTCTCATATGTCAGAAGATGCGACTGTCTATATCCTTGAACTGTTTTGGGATTCACAGAAATACGATGCGGCTTCTTATAGCTTAAACGCGACGTCTCTCTACTTTACCTGCTTGGCCAATGGCAACAGTCGTTTTTACCGCAGTGAAGATTTCTTAGAGATTGTTGAAGAAGCGGGCTTTGAAGTGGTAACGCGTACCGACGATATCGGTCTTGGTCACACGCTTCTAGAATTGAAAGCTGGCGCGCAATAAAAATAACAAACATGGCTTAAATAATGAAAAAACTATCAACTCAAGTGGTGATCATCGGAGCTGGGCCATCAGGGTCTATTGCTGCGTCTTTACTTCATAAAAAAGGCATCGATGTTCGAGTGATTGAAAAGAGCGTATTCCCTCGCTTTTCTATTGGTGAAAGCCTATTACCAGCTTGTATGGAAGTGATTGAACAGGCTGGGATGACTGACGCAGTGATCAACGCTAACTTCCAATACAAAGATGGCGCTGCCTTTCGCAAAAATGGCGTTTATACGGCGTTTAATTTTGAAGACAAGTTCTCTTCTGGCCCTGGAACTACGTTTCAGGTTCAGCGAGGTGCCTTTGATAAGGTTTTGGCAGATACGGCTGAGGCGCAGGGTGTCTGCATTGATTACCAACATGAGTTAATGGGCATTAATTTCACCGACGACAGCACCATTTTAGATGTACAAGTGCTGGGTGGAGAGCGTTATCAGATAGAAGCGCAATACGTTCTGGATGGCAGTGGTTTTGGTCGAGTGCTACCAAAAATGCTTAACTTGGCAGAGCCGTCATCGCTCCCTCCACGCAAAGCTATTTTTACGCACATTAACGATCATATTGCAGAGGTGGATACCGATCTTGAATATGACCGAAATAAAATTCTTATCTCTGTGCATCCAACCAACCCTGATGTTTGGTATTGGTTGATCCCGTTTAGTAACGGTGTCTCTTCGTTTGGTGTCGTAGGAGAGCCTAAGTTCTTTGAGTCCTATCCAGAAGACAAGATTGCTGCAATTAAACAGCTGGCAGCGGAAGAGCCGGGCTTGGCTGAGATACTGGCAAGCGCCGAGTATCCAAACCCTGCGGGTGAAATTGGTGGCTATTCTGCCAATGTAAAACATTTGGCGACGGATAAGTACGCGTTGCTTGGCAATGCTGGTGAGTTCCTTGACCCGGTGTTCTCGTCAGGCGTGACGATTGCGATGAAGTCGGCACAGTTTGCGGTTGAGTGTGTCGAAAAGCAACTTAACGGTGAGAAGGTAGATTGGGAACGCGATTATGCCGCTCCTTTGATGGTTGGTGTAAACACCTTTAGAACGTATGTTGAGGGGTGGTACTCAGGTACTTTGCAGGATGTGATTTTCTATCAAGATCCAAATCCAAAGATTAAGCAGATGGTGTGCTCAATTCTGGCGGGTTACGCATGGGATCAAGCCAACCCTTATGTGAAAGAGTCTAAGCGCCGATTGGCGACACTGGCTGAGATATGCCGAAACTAGGTAATCGATTTTGTATGTAGCAATACTCTAAATTGCCACGATGGATCGTCATAAATTAAAAACAGCCGCAATGTGCGGCTGTTTTTGTATCTGAAAAATATGGGCGGTCAGCTTAATCGGATTTAAGCCTATTTTAAGTCGATGCTGTTCAACCGTCCCATAAATATAAGTAGATCAATTACGTCTTTGTGAGCATCAAGCAGCGCACGTTTGGTTTGGCTATAAGCTGCAAGTCGGCCGTGCTTTCTGATTGAACATACCTTGGTTTTGTACTTGTAGTCACCATTCTCAGAGAAGACGCGCCACTTAGCGATGTAGCACTCGTCGCGGTGCTCAGGATCACTCTGAGTTGGATTTGGCTTGAATACAATTTTGGGTTCTAAACTATGAGGCAGGCGCGTCATTAGGTAGGGCTCTTTGAGGACTTTGGGCCAAAATTTACCCCAAAGCTGTCTGCCTAGTTCATCTCTTAATTTAATGGTTTTCTTTAGTGCTTTGTCTTCACCCATACGAACAAAACCGACCGACCGATGCAGCACCGTATCTTCGGGAGTATGGATGTGGATCTTAAAAGCGGTTTTACCTTTCGAGATAAAGCGGTAACCGGTAGCACCAATTAGATTATTCTGACTCATAGTTTGCTAAGTGATGATTATGTTATTAATAAGATTACGCCAAATACTGCAAAACCGAAACTAATACCCATGAAAAAAATAAAGCCTTAGCATCTTTGCTAAGGCTTTATTAGAAACTCTGAGACGAGAGTGTCGCTAACTACATGATTTTCTGCATCACATCACCAATTTGAATGCTTCCCGCAAGGCTTGGCTGATCAATCGTGAGTTCCGCTTCGTTTTCGTAAACGCGAGAAACCGTTAGGGTGATGTCGCTTTGAGAAACCTTGTTGCGTGGCAAGCCGCGTTGGTCGATAAACGAACCTGTGTGCCACAGTTGCAACTTGTCACCTTGTTGTACGCCATGCATTCGACCTAAATCAATGGTCACAGTGTTACCAAATACCGCTGCAACCTCTGGAAGGGTGATCTTACATGACACTTCCGATTCTAAGTCCAACATAATATTACGGCTAACACGCAGCATCATGCTGCCGTAGGTTGATGCCCAGAAACGGGCACTGCGGGTGTCGACTTCACTGGTCTTAGCAAATGGCCACTTTGCCACTTCACGATAGCTACGGTTGTAAACCTGATGTCCTGTTTTACCATCGAAGACTTGCATCTCTAACGCAAACTGGCGATTGATGATGTCGTCTTTCAACAGTTTGGACTCGATGGTCGCGGTTAAATCGGTAATGTCGCCACCAATGATGTATTGTGCGCCAGTGTCTTGGGCGATCATCTTGATCACTTCAGGTCGACGTTTGTCGATGTCGTAATTGGTCGTGCCAACGGAAACAAAGCTGCGAGACTCTTGCGCCAGCTGTCGATCTACGACATGACCAAAATCATCACCGATGTTATAGATTCTGCCCATTACAGCTTGCTGTGGGGAAGTCACATCGATGTTGCCGACCAAAAATGTCTTCTTATATTGGCTCTCATGGCAAGCATTTGCCGAAGGATAGATATCGATCCTTGCGGTGATCATAATATTGCCACTGCGTTTTTTCTCTTTTTCTACCAAGATGTAGCGCACTTCATGATTGGTAAATTGAAACTCTTTTTTGTTTGCGTCGAGGTAGGGCGTGAGGTTGGCAATGCTACCAATGTCGGCTCCTGAGAACTGGATCGCTTTATATACCGCGTCTTCCAGAGCATGGACCCTTGCCGTTTCCTCTGACGATACGATGGCTGCGGTACCGGTAACCTCATACCAAGAGGCATGAGCACTGAAGCTTATGGTTATCAGTGAACTTATTGAAAATAAGTAAGAAATTATTTTTTTCATCTATTCGTTACCAGTTGGGTATAAATATTGCTTAACAAATAACTATAAGCTTGAAGCTGACTTAAGTGCGTTTTTCTTAATCTGAACCATTAATGAAAAGCAAAGACTGTTCCAACATTGTAATCCATTGAAAAGAATAATGGTGAGAACATATTGGAACAGGTGGCACTAAAACTATCTGGAGATTAGAGAATGAAAAAATGGCTCGTAGTAATGAGTGTCATGTTACTGACATCATGCGCTTATTCGCCGATCTATAACGGCAAGTCTGAATATTCAGGCAGTCAGTTTATGTTGATGGACAGCCCTCGTCATACCATGGATTTCTTTGTGGAAAGTATGACTGAAGATTTGATCATTTCGAATACAAGTATTTCAGCGAGAACGCCAATAGCAATTACTTCGTTTGTGGACCTGCAGCACATGGACACAACGAACTGGCTAGGCAACTCGGTATCAGAAGGCTTCATTCATCAGTTTCAGCGTCGTGGTTTCAAGGTGGTTGATTTTAAAACTACTGGCTCTATCCAAGTGACTCACCAAGGTGACTTTGCGTTGAGCCGCGATTGGAAAGACCTCGCACAAGAGCAAGACGTACAGTATGTATTGACAGGCACCATGCTTCGTCAAGAAGGCGGTGTACTAGTAAATGCTCGCGTTGTTGGCATGCAAACTCGAATTGTAGTGGCGACGGCACAAGGCTTTTTACCTGCAGACCGTATTGGCCGTGACCTAGATACTCTCAACAGTATTCGAACTCAAGATGGCGTGATCATTCGTTCCGATCCAACGATCAGTCAGCCTTATACTGTTATTCTTCGCCCTTAGGAGTTCGAGATGAAGAAGTTAATGTTTGTTGTTGCCGCTTTATTGCTTGTTGGCTGTCAGCCATTGCAGAGCATGAGACCTGATGATTTCTTAGTGGCTGTTGGCTATGCGAGTATCAGTGAGCAGAAAGGTCGTAACGACGAAGAGAGACGTATCCGCGCGATGAGAGCCTCTAAGATCGATGCTTATCGTGAGCTTGCTGAACAGGTTTACGGCATGCGAGTAAGCGGTCGAGCAGAACTTGAAGATCAACGGCTTGGTACAGAGCGTACGTCAGGTGCGGTTGATGGTGTTATCCGTGGCGCAGAAGTGGTGCGCAGTTACCCTGTGGGTGATAGCTACGTAACAGAGCTTCAGTTGGATATTCGCAAGATGGATCAGCTACGTAACTACGGTGAAGTTCAGGCAGTACCTGAGAAGAGACAACAAACACTGTTCTAATTTCGGTGTTCGAATTGAATATTCAGTGATATTGGTTGCTACTTGCTTTCCAGATGGCATATCGGCAACCAATAACTAATATGGATGTAAAAGCGGCAAGTATGAAAATACTTGCCGCTTTTTTGTTTATCGATTTTGTCAGGGTGTTCAAAGGCTGATTAGAAATTTTGATAAAGGACAACGACAGAAATAGCCTGAGATACAGATACAGATACAGATACAGATACAGACTTAAGTAGGAGTGTTATTGAAGAGGTAGCTTAACTAGGCTTTTACGTTGGTTCCCAGCGTGGAAATAGTATGCGTTTGACCACCGGCATTGTAGGTCATGCCAATTTTACCGTGGCTTTGCTGCATCATATTGCTGAGTTTTTTGAAGCTAAGGTGTGCTCGATTCAAGGCTTCGCCATTAACAAGGTTCGCTTGCTGGCAATCGTGCACTATCGACTGGATCTTTGTGACTAACTGAGCAAGTTCAGGATTCTCGGTCAGTTCTGAGATATTGGTATGGGTCGCGATTCGCTGATCGGTTGATCTTAATTGTTCAACAAGGACTACTTTTTCTTTGGCGATTCGCTCAATATCGTTTGATTGTCGGCTCGTAATAGCGGTTTTCTCTGAACTTAATAATTCAGATAAGGCTTTGGCATTTTGAAGTTGAAAATTAACTAAATCTGCTAGTGCCGCCATAACGTAAACCTATTCATAACCTCGTATGCTTTAAGACAATCACTTCAATCAAAAGTGAGTGTTGGCTTAAAGACCTTTTAATTCATCTTCGAACTTGATCATGTTGTCTGCCAGTTTTTCTGGATCAACAGTGTATGAACCGTTCGCAATCGCTTCTTTGATCGCTGCTACTTTCACAGAATCAAAGCTTGGTTGTGCTGCCATATCTTGGTGGAGCTGACCAATCGCTTTGCCTTGTTGGCTAAGTGAAACCGCATCTTTGCTTGCTGGTGATTTAGTTGATACATCAGAACGTGATGCCTCAGAACTAGAATCAGAGCGTACTGCTGATCGGTTAGTGGTCGTTAGGGTTTGCCCTGAACGAATATTATCAATGCCTGCCATAGTTAAGCCTTTTTCTTCAAAAATGGGAACCTGTACAGTCAATATCGACCAAGGGTTCGAATACTTTAGCAATTTTTAGCTCAATAGTCGAAAAGCGACAAAACACCGCCGCCGTCATATTTGGCGTTAGAGTAGAGAGTGAAATCGTTAACGATACCGTCAATTTAGAAGTAAAGAGTTAAAAGTAAACTGTGACTTCAGACATGCTGGTAACAATTCCTTCAATTATACGCTGTGATTTATCATTTTTCACTCTTACTTGATCGCCCATCGAGCCATCGGTAAGCGCAGTTCCTTTGGTGGTAATGGTCATGCCACCTTTTACTGCCTGTATGATAACCTTCTCGTTTCGGCACACGACACAGATATCACCTCTTTCTACAACATCACCCGGTCTTAGGTTCTTTTTTACCTTAGCGCCGATGACTTGATGTGGAGCTGTGAAACCTTGGCGACGAAACTTGTTAAGAGAAATCATAGCGGTGGTGACATCGTATTGACCGACGATTTCGCCTCTCGCGAGTGAGCGAGTGGTGGTGACAAGGGGCACCGACATCGAAAGGCGAACGGGTACATAAACTCGCCACTCATCAGGAACACATTGCACTAAAACCGTAATACTGCTACGGGTATTGGTGGTCGTTGAAGCGCTAGTTTCTAAAGGCACTGGGCAGTCTGTCGCTTTGATTCTTGAGTCAACATTTGCTGAATTAACAAAGAGTTCGCCACCTTGTGGCTGCTCTACCGTATCAAGGATATGTTGCTCCGCTGCAGACTGAATCATCTCAATTTGTTCTGGGGTCGCAGCTTGTACAAAAAAACTAAACAAAATTGATAAAATGCCGATAAACTTAGCGACAGTTTTAAAAGTAGCTCTACACATTGCTATGGAAAGAGGTGGCAAATTTATTTTATAATACGTCATTCCGTTTCTCTGGTGGTTCGTAGCCTGCAGTAGACTAACACTTTTTATACAAGAAAGTTTGATATGGAGATGAGCTCATGACGGGTATTCTTGATTCGGTGAATCAGCGTACGCAACTCGTCGGTCAAAACCGATTAGAATTACTAACCTTTCGCCTAATGGGGCGTCAGCGTTACGGCATTAATGTCTTTAAAGTAAAAGAAGTGCTTCAATGCCCTAAGCTGACAAAGATGCCAAACTTGAACCCACTGGTTAAAGGTGTAGCACACATTCGTGGCCAAACGATCTCTGTGATCGACTTGAGCTTAGCGATTGGTGGCCGTCCTACAACGGATGTTGAAAAGTGTTTTGTGGTTATCTCTGAGTTTAACCGAACCATTCAGGGTTTCTTGGTAAGTTCAGTAGAGCGCATTATTAACATGCATTGGGAATCGATTCTTCCGCCGCCAGATGGCGCAGGTAGAGCTAATTACCTGACAGCGGTAACCAACATTGATAATGAATTGGTAGAAATTCTTGATGTTGAGAAGATCCTTGCAGAAATTTCTCCTGTTGATGAAACAATGGACAGCAAGATTGCTGAAGATATTGCGAAAGTAGAACAAGAGAAAGAACTGGTTCGCCGTATCTTGATTGCTGATGACTCGACCGTTGCTCGTAAGCAGGTTCAACGTGCTATTGAGTCGATTGGTTTTGAAGTTATCTCGGTGAAGGATGGTAAAGAAGCCTATGAGAAGCTGATGCAGATGTCATCAGAAGGCAGTATTTACGATCAGATTTCATTGGTGATTTCTGATATCGAAATGCCAGAAATGGATGGATACACGCTGACTGCTGAGATTCGTCGTCACGCCGAACTTAAAGATTTATACGTAATTTTACACTCATCGTTGAGTGGTGTATTTAACCAAGCCATGGTTGAGCGTGTTGGAGCTAACTCCTTCATCGCTAAATTCAACCCGGATGAGCTTGGTGCAGCTGTAAAAGCTGCGTTAACTAACTAAAAGAGACATTAATGACTGCTATAACAATAAGTGATCAAGAGTATCGCGATTTCAGCCGTTTCTTAGAATCTCAATGTGGCATTGTATTAGGTGACAGCAAGCAGTATTTAGTGCGCAGTCGTCTAAGCCCATTAGTAACGAAGTTTAAGTTAGCTTCTTTGTCTGATTTGTTGAGAGATGTAGTAACAGGTCGAAACCGTGAGCTGCGTGTGGCTGCTGTCGATGCCATGACGACGAACGAGACACTTTGGTTCCGTGATACTTACCCGTTTGCTGTGCTTGCGGATAAGCTTCTACCGGAAATAGCGGCAAATAAACGTCCTATTAAGATTTGGTCTGCGGCAAGCTCTTCAGGCCAAGAAGCATACTCAATGGCAATGACGATTCTTGAAACTCAAGCTCGTAAGCCAGGTATGCTGCCAAATGTATCGATTACCGCAACTGACATCTCAGCAAGTATGTTGGATATGTGCCGCACTGGCGCTTACGACAACCTTGCATTGGGACGTGGACTTTCTCCAGAGCGCCGTCGTACTTTCTTTGAAGATGCGGGCGATGGCCGTATGAAAGTGAAAGATAACGTCAAGCGCATGGTGAACTTCCGCCCTCAGAACCTGATGGACAGCTATGCATTGTTAGGCAAGTTCGACATTATTTTCTGTCGTAACGTGCTGATTTACTTCTCGCCTGATATGAAGTCAAAGGTACTTAACCAAATGGCAAATAGCCTGAACCCTGGTGGGTACTTACTATTGGGCGCGTCTGAATCGTTAACAGGCTTAACCGATCGTTTTGAAATGGTTCGCTGTAATCCAGGCATCATCTACAAATTAAAGTAACGAGCGGCACCGATATTAGGTGTAAGGTTACCGTCTAAATTTAAAACCCAGCCAAGTGCTGGGTTTTCTTTTTCCTGCTTAAGCTATATCTTTAAGTCAGAGTGACATTCCAATTTACTCTATTTTTTGGCTTGTTTATTGCAAGTTTACCCACGAGTAACCTGTAAAAGCATTGATAGACCGCCTTGTTTCAAAAGTTGGTATATATATTGCTTTGGTTATTTCATAACAGTCAGTTCTTGAGTTGAGGTTTACATGGCTATTTCTTTTGACAATGCTTTGGGCATTCACCAGCACACAGTTGGTGTACGTGAGCGTAACGCTGAGGTGCTTTCCACCAATATCGCGCAAGCAAACACGCCTGGGTATAAAGCAAAGGGATTAGACTTTAAGAAATCACTGCAAGCGGCAAGTTCTGGGGCAAGCATTGGTCTTAGCCGTACAGATGGTCGGCACATTTCTGCCTCAACAACGGTGAACGGGGAAACGAAGTATCGCATTCCTACCCAACCTGATACAGGAGATGGCAACACGGTTGATTTGGATTTGGAAAGAAACCTTTTCATGCAAAACCAAATTAGGCATCAAGCCTCTCTCGACTTCTTAGGAAGTAAGTTCAAGAATTTAACTAAAGCGATTAAAGGGGAATAATTAGATGAGTTTATTCAATGTATTCAATGTGACTGGTTCTGCGATGAGTGCTGAATCTGTTCGTCTAAATACGACCTCGAGCAACCTTGCGAACGCGGACAGTGTAAGTAGTTCTGCTGAAGAAACTTACAAGGCTCGTCACGCAGTGTTCGGCGCTGAGTTAAATAAAGCACGCAACAGTGGTCACACTGTGCCTGTGAAAGTATTAGGTATTGTGGAAAGCGATAAGCCGCTAAGCGCGGAGTACAACCCGGATCACCCATTAGCGAACAACGAAGGCTATATCTACAAGCCTAATGTCAACGTTATGGAAGAAATGGCAAACATGATTTCGGCATCACGTGCGTACCAAACAAACGTACAGGTTGCTGACTCGAGTAAACAAATGCTGCTGCGTACGCTGCAGATGGGTCAATAAGGATAAGGAGGTAGCACATGGCTGGAATCAACAACAATGTTGGTCAAAGCGGCTTGTCCTATGTTGACCAGCTGAAGAGTCTTCAAGATGGCGCTAAAAAGCCCGACGAAACAACAGGTAAGCAGGATCTTAAACAAGAAGACTTCTTATCTTTGTTGACTAAGCAACTAGCACAACAAGACCCTTTCAAGCCGGTTAGCAATGACCAGATGATTGCGCAAATGGCTTCATTTGCGACCGTAGATGGCATTGGCAAAATGAATACACAGTTTGAAAGCTTGAATTCATCAATGACCTCTAACCAAGCTCTTCAGGCCTCCTCTTTAGTTGGGCGTGATGTATTGGTTCCTGGTGCGGCAGGTGTAAAACCCGGTGATGGCGGTATGGCGGCAATGGTTAAGCTTCCTCAGGCAATGGACAATGTAATGGTCCGTGTTGAGAACGAAGTTGGCCAATTGGTTCGCACATTTGATATCGGCTCTAAACCATCTGGTGATACACGTGTTGAATGGGACGGAAAAGACGAAGACGGTAACCCATTGCCGGCCGGTAAATACAACGTGAAAGCGTCGGGTTTGCTGGATGGCGAGAACACAGAGTTCCAAGTTTCCAGTTATGCGAACGTGAACAGTGTGCTTCTTGGTAAGGGCGATGGCAACGTACTACTCAATCTGGCTGGTTTCACATCGCCAGTACGACTTGCTGAAGTACTAGAAGTTGGTAAAGCGTAGCTCTTTATTGAGTGACTATGCTAGCTAGATAGATTAGGAGAATAATGGAATGTCATATGTAGCTTTAAGCGGCCTATCCGCTGCACAATTAGACCTGAATACAACCAGTAACAACATTGCGAACGCGAACACATTTGGCTTTAAAGAGTCTCGTGCCGAGTTTGGTGATGTTTACTCAAGCTCGTTGTTCACTAACGCAAAAACGACGGCAGGTGGCGGTGCGCAAGCTAGCCAAGTGGCGCAACAGTTCCACGAAGGTTCAAGTATTTATACGAACAACCCAATGGACTTACGTGTAAGTGGTACAGGTTTCTTTGCAGTATCGAAAGACCGCATGGTGCCAGAGATTAACGAATTAACGCGTAATGGTGCATTTCACCTAAACAAAGACAACTACATGGTTACCGCTAATGATGAGTTTCTTTTAGGTTACGATGTTGATCCAAACTCGGGGGAAGTTCTTTCTTATGCGCCAAAGCCTCTCGACATTCCTGCTGAGTTTGGTAAACCAAAACAGACAGAAAACATTGAAGTAGGGGTTAACCTTCCTGCAAACGGTGATCTTAAAGACCCGGCTGCATTTAACTTCAAAGATGCTGATACTTATAACCGTGCAACGTCTTCGACGGTATACGATTCTATGGGTCAGTCTTACAAGTTAACGACTTACTACCTCAAAGATCAGACTCAACCAAACACTTGGCAAACGTACTACACCATGTCAGATGAGAACGGTGAAAAGCCGGTCAACATTACTGGTGGTGATGCGACGAATGCACAAGGTCATGTTGGTCACACAATGAAGTTCAACAATGACGGTACGTTAGCAAGCCTAAACAATGGTCAGCCGATTAACTCGGAACCACTGGGTGCTGGTGCGAACCCTATTGACTTGAACGGTGCTGATCCAACTCAAGTGCTTAAGTTTGGTTTAGATTCTTCAACTCAGTTTGCCGCTCCGTTTGAATTGACTAAGTTTGATGAAGATGGCGCGACAACAGGTTTCTTAACAAAAATCGATTTCGATGAGTACGGCAGTGTTCTAGGTACTTATTCAAATGGTGAAAACGTGATGCTTGGCCGTGTAGGCTTGGTTCGTGTACCAAATGAGCAAGGTCTGGATAAGAAAGGCGGTACTCAATGGGATTCTACCAACGACTCTGGTGACAAGATCTGGGGTGAATCGAACAAAGGTTCATTTGGTAGCATCAACAACGGCTCGCTAGAGCAGTCGAACATCGATATGACTCAAGAACTGGTTGATTTGATTTCTGCTCAACGTAACTTCCAGGCGAACTCGCGTTCTCTAGAAGTACACAACCAGCTACAACAGAATATTCTTCAGATTCGTTAATCGTTTAAAGCGTTTGAATCATCTGCGAATACCCAATTCAATGTTATTGAATTGGGTATTGTTGTTTGTCTTTTTATTTGCCGCCCCTATTGCCGCCCGGTAATGCCACTGGCAACAATTCTTCCTCAATGATCCTTTGATGATCACTCTTCTTGTTCGTTTTCTATTTAAATTATTGATAAATAACAGTTAAAAATATTGGCACAGTGTTTGCTTTATTAGCCCCAGAAGATGATTTTTGGAGCAAAATTATGGATCGCGCACTGTTTCTTGCCATGAGTGGCGCTAAGCAAAATATGCAGGCTTTGCAGCTACGTGCAAACAACCTTGCCAACGTGAGTACAACGGGTTTCCGTGCTGATTTAGCACAAGCACGTTCAATGCAAGCGTATGGTGAAGGCATGCCTACTCGTGTTTTCAGTATGACAGAGCGTCCTGGTCATAATTTTGCGCAAGGTAGTGTGGTTACCACTGGCCGAGATCTCGATGTTACCGTTCAAGGTGATGGCTGGATTTCAGTGATGGATAACACCGGCCGCGAAGGTTTAACGCGTAACGGTAACCTTAAGGTTGACCAAAACGGTTTACTAACCAACGCAAGCGGTCACTTAGTGCTTGGTGAAAACGATGCACCAATCACGCTGCCAATCCCAATCAGCAAAGTAGAAATTGGTACAGACGGTACGATTTCGGTGATTCCTCAAGGCGCTCCAGCTGAAGAATTGGCCGTGGTTGATCGTATTAAGCTTGTACGTCCAGACAACCAAAGTTTGTTTAAAGACACGAATGGTCTATTCCGTTCGAAAAACCCAGATCAGGCATACGAAGCAGATGCAGCGGTAACGTTGCTAAAAGGTGCTATCGAAGGCAGTAACGTAAATGCCGTAGGTGAAATGACCAGCCTAATTGACTTACAACGTCAGTTTGAAATGCAGGTCAAAATGATGAGCACAGCAGAGGAAATGGACAAGTCGTCTGATTCACTGCTTCGTATGAGCTAATAGAATTTAAAGGACATTGCTATGCATCCAGCATTATGGGTAAGTAAAACGGGTTTAGACGCCCAACAAACCAATATCTCAACGATTTCGAACAACCTTGCCAACGCCTCAACCATTGGTTTTAAAAAGAGCCGCGCGGTATTTGAAGATCTATTCTACCAGAATATTAATCAACCGGGTGGTCAATCGTCTCAGAATACTGAGCTGCCAAGTGGTTTGATGCTGGGTGCCGGTTCTAAGGTCGTCGCGACTCAAAAAGTGCACACTCACGGTAACGCACAAACGACATCTAACAGCCTAGACATGATGATTGAAGGCGACGGTTTCTTCCAAGTTGAAATGCCAGACGGTGAAACAGGTTACAGCCGCAATGGTCAGTTCACACTGAACGGTGAAGGCGCGATCGTAACGTCGGGCCAAGGTTATCCTCTACAACCAGAAATTGTGATTCCTGAAGACGCGATCTCGGTAACGGTTGGTAACGACGGTGAAGTATCGGTTCGTCTACGTGGCGAGCAAAACAACGTCGTGGTTGGTCAAATTACCATTACTGACTTTGTAAACCCAGGTGGTCTAGAGCCAGTAGGTCAAAACCTTTACTTGCCAACTGGCGCGAGTGGCGACCCACAAGAGGGTGTACCGGGTTTTGATGGCCTGGGTAACATCCGCCAATCGATGCTAGAAACATCGAACGTAAACGTAACTGAAGAGCTGGTAAACATGATTGAAGCTCAGCGTGTATACGAAATGAATTCGAAAGTTATCTCGTCAGTAGACAAGATGATGAGCTTTGTTAACCAACAGCTGTAATTGGTTTATTCGCCGTTTACTTTTTTAATTAATCTATCTGTTTTTGCTAATTGACCCATTTACCACTGCCTGCTGAGAGTATATCGCCATGAAACGTATTTTTTGTTTAGCCCTGTTAGCTTCGATGACTGGTTGTACAGTACTGGATCCAATTGAGACGCCAGCACAAGAGAACGCGACCACAGTGGTTGATGCGGTTGAAGGCGATAAGTCGGCAGAAGAAAG
The DNA here is from genome assembly GCF_041467715.1 of Vibrio sp. 10N.247.311.14. Lineage (NCBI taxonomy): Bacteria > Pseudomonadati > Pseudomonadota > Gammaproteobacteria > Vibrionales > Vibrionaceae > Vibrio > Vibrio sp. 10N.247.311.14. The sequence goes on along the minus strand of NZ_JBFSVE010000053.1, from coordinate 8,254 downwards.
TTCAGGAATTATCGACACGCTTCGTGGGCGAACCGATCCAATTGCTGGTGACCCTGCATGGGCGCCAATCAACCCCAAGCAGAAGCCAGAGCATTATGCAGCGGCAACGGGCTCACTGTTTAATGTGAACCACATTGGCAGCATGTATGACGACTCAAAGCCTCGTGGTATTGGTGACATCATCACTGTAGCGCTAGATGAGAATACTCGAGCGACCAAAAAAGCCAACGCAGACATGTCTAAGTCGAATGATGCATCGATGGAGCCGCTGGCTGTTGGTGGTCAAGAGCTGACGATCGATAAGTACAACTTCTCTTACGATCTGAGCAACACCAATACCTTCGCTGGTGATGCATCAGCCAACCAAAGTAACAGCATCAGCGGCTATATCACCGTAGAAGTGATCGAAGTATTAGCCAATGGCAACCTAGTGGTTCGTGGTGAGAAGTGGATGACACTGAACACAGGCGATGAGTATATCCGCCTAAGCGGCACCATCCGTCCTGATGATATTGATTTTGAAAATACCATCGCTTCAAACCGTGTTTCTAACGCACGAATTCAGTACTCGGGCACGGGCGTGCAGAAAGATATGCAAGAACCTGGATTCTTGGCACGATTCTTTAATGTATCTCTGTAGAGCTTGATAGGACGACGACATACTGACAGCCTCTATCACTGAGCCACATTTAGCTAAGCTATTATAAATTAAAGCAATACAGACAGGTTACTCAATGAAAAAACTGACACTCGTACTATTCGGCATGCTATTTCTTGCCACCAGTGCCCATGCTGCGCGAATCAAAGACGTGGCAAAAGTGGCGGGTGTTCGTAGTAACCAACTTGTAGGTTATGGTTTGGTCACGGGCTTGCCGGGTACTGGTGAGACAACTCCCTTTACCGATCAAACATTTAACGCAATGCTGCAAAATTTTGGCATCCAATTGCCGCCCGGCACTAAGCCAAAAACCAAAAACGTCGCGGCTGTTATTGTGACTGCTGAACTGCCAGCATTCTCTAAGCAAGGCCAAGAAGTTGACGTAACCGTTTCTTCTATCGGTTCAGCAAAAAGCCTTCGTGGTGGTACCTTGCTACAGACCTTCTTGAAAGGTCTAGACGGTCAAGTGTATGCGGTCGCGCAGGGTAACTTGGTGGTAAGTGGCTTTAGTGCACAAGGTAACGACGGTTCTAAGATTGTCGGTAACAACCCTAACGTTGGTATCATCTCTAGCGGTGCGACGGTTGAACAAGAGATCCCAACGCCATTCGGTCGTGGTGACTACATCACCTTCAACCTAATCCAATCAGATTTCACAACGGCTCAGCGTATGGCTGATGCGGTTAATAATTTCCTAGGCCCACAAATGGCTTCAGCGGTAGACGCAACTTCAGTAAAAGTTCGTGCACCGCGTGAAATCAGCCAGCGTGTAGCATTCTTGTCGGCTATCGAAAACATCGAGTTCGACCCTGCTGAAGGCTCTGCAAAAATCATCGTCAACTCTCGTACAGGTACGATTGTGGTTGGTAAGCACGTTCGCCTAAAAGCGGCGGCGGTCACCCACGGTGGTATGACGGTTGCAATTAAAGAAAATCTAAACGTAAGCCAACCGAATGCATTCTCTGGTGGCCAAACGGTAGTGGTCCCTGATTCTGATATCGAAATCACGGAAGGCGATGGTAAGATGTTCAAATTTGAACCTGGCCTAACGCTGGACGATTTGGTACGCGCAGTCAATGAAGTGGGCGCTGCACCTTCTGATTTAATGGCAATCCTTCAAGCACTGAAACAAGCGGGTGCAATTGAAGGCCAATTGATCATTATCTAAGAAGGGGTAAAGCATGATTAAGAATAACAATGACATCGGCTTTATTCACGACATCGGTAGTTTAGACCGTCTTCGTCAACAAGCGGTAAACGGTGAAGAAGGTAGCGAGAAAGAAGCATTAACCGCGGCGGCAAAACAGTTTGAATCGATTTTCACCTCGATGTTGTTTAAGTCAATGCGCGATGCTAACTCGAGCTTTAAGTCGGATATGTTGAACAGCCAGAACGAGCAGTTCTATCGTCAGATGCAAGATGACCAAATGGCGAGTGAGTTAAGCGCTTCAGGTTCATTAGGTCTTGCAGATATGATCGTGGCTCAACTAAGCGCTGGCCAAGCAAGCGATACGTCTGAAGAGAAGGTTCGCAGTGAAGGCTTTGATGCTTCATTGCAAAGACCGCAATATTCAGGCCGTTCGGAAGAGCGAGCGTCAGACGTTCAACCTGCGCAAGCAGCAAAACAGCCAGTATCCTTTGATTCTCCAGAATCGTTTGTGACCTCAATGAAGCCTTACGCGGAAAAAGCGGCAAGTGCGCTTGGTGTGGACTCGTCTCTTCTATTGGCACAAGCTGCCCTTGAAACGGGTTGGGGTTCTAAAATGGTTAAGAACTCTTTGGGCAACAGCAATAACTTATTTAACATCAAAGCAGATAGAAGTTGGAAGGGCGATAAGGTCGCGACTCAAACTCTTGAGTTCCATGGCAAAACCGCCGTTAAAGAGTCAGCTTCCTTCCGTTCTTACTCTAATTTCGAAGATAGCTTTAATGATTACGTGAAGTTCTTGAACGAAAATCCAAGATACGAAACGGCGCTACAGCATCAAGGCAATTCAGAGAATTTCATCAAAGGTATTCATCAGGCTGGTTACGCAACTGACCCTAACTATGCAGACAAGGTTTTACGAGTTAAAGCCAAGATTGATGAGATGAACTAGCGTCATAAATCAACATAGAGAGCTTGCTACTGGCAGGCTCTTTTCTTCTCCGCCCCTTCAGTTCTTACGCGTAGTCCATAGTTATCTCCTTACACTTCAATAAATTATCGTCTTTTAATTCCCTATTGTTTTTGTTGGCACATATATTGCAATTATCTTAGTAATATACGGTTGTAGTTAATCAGTTCATTCTGGTTTTGTTAAGTTTTTTGGGGGCATTATGGCGTCGGATCTTCTGAATGTAGGGGCACAAAGTGTTCTTACGGCTCAGAGACAGCTCAACACCACAGGTCATAACATTTCTAACGCTAACACAGAGGGCTATAGCCGCCAGTCTGTGATTCAAGGTGTGAATGACCCGCGCCAGTACGGTGGGCAATCCTACGGTATGGGGGTACATGTGGAAAATGTTCGCCGCTCTTGGGATCAGTTTGCCGTCAAAGAACTTAACTTATCGACAACCAATGCCGCCAACAAAGGCGATACCGAAGCCAACCTCGATATGCTGTCGAGCATGTTGTCGTCGGTCGCTTCAAAGAAGATTCCAGAAAACCTCAACGAATGGTTTGATTCCGTTAAGACTCTCGCCGATACCCCAAATGATGTGGGTGCGCGTAAGGTCGTGTTAGAGAAAGCAGGGCTTGTAACTAAAACCTTGAATGAATTTCATGAAACAGTTCGTCAACAGTCTGATTCTACCAATAAAAAATTAGATATGGGTATCGAGCGAGTTAACCAACTTGCGTACGAGATCCGTGATGTTCAGCGTTTAATGATGCGAACTCCTGGGCCTCATAATGACCTACGAGATCAGCATGAAAAGTTGATTAATGAGCTTTCTGGTTACACCAAAGTTACGGTGACACCACGCTCAAATGCCGAAGGGTTTAATGTCCATATTGGTAATGGCCATACCTTGGTCTCTGGTAGTGAAGCGAGTCAGCTGAAGATGGTTGATGGCTTACCCGATGCACATCAGCGCCGCCTAGCGATTGTTGAAGGTAAGTCTTTAAAACCGATCACCAGCAGTGATATCGACGGAAAAATCGGCGCCATGCTAGACATGCGTGACGAACATATCCCAGCAATCATGGATGAGCTTGGTCGTTTGGCGACCGCGTTTTCATATGAGGTCAATAGTCTTCAAGAACAAGGTTTGGATCTTAACGGCAACGTAGGTAAGGACTTGTTTACCGACGTGAACTCAGAGCTGGTGGCAAAATCTCGTGTCACGGCTAGCGGGCAATCGAAAGCCGATGTTGCGGTATACATTGATGATACTTCTGCCTTAAAAGGCGGTGAGTATGGACTGAAATACGATGGCAGTGATTATGTCGTGACTAAGCCGAACGGTGAGACCGTTAAGATGGCGACCGACTCTAGCGGTAGTGCTTTTTATCTTGATGGCATGCGAGTGGAAGTACGTAACCCTCCTGAACTAGGAGAGAAACTGTTACTGCGTCCAACGCGTAATTTTGCTGCGCAGATTCATATGGAAACCAAAGACCCGAAAGACATTGCTGCGCAAAGTTATGAGGCATCGACCACGTTTGCCAAGGGTACAGCGGGATTTAAAATCCTAGAAGCAGGTCAACTGCGTGAGTTTGAAGTGATTGTCTCACCAAAAGGTGAGCAGTTTGCTGTGACGGATCCGAAGGGTAACATTTTAATGCAGCCTCAACCGTATCCGCCACAAGGGCCAGTGACCATCAACGGTACAACGTTTGAGCTCACACCCGGTGCGGTGGCAAATGATAAGTTTACGGCAAACCTTGTCCCATCAGAAGGTGACAACGGTAACCTGCGTAAGCTACAAGATCTTCAAACAGGAAAGCTGTTGAATGATGGTGAGTCTACGATTTTAGACCTTTACCACAACTTGAATACTAATACAGGCTTGAAGTCTTCAACGGCAAATCGCCTGAGTGATATTGCGACATTAGAAAAACAGTCGGCTCAAGAACGTATTGCTTCTATCTCGGGAGTAAACCTCGATGAAGAAGCGGCAAACATGATGAAATTTCAGCAAGCGTATATGGCTTCTTCACGTATCATGCAAGCAGCCAACGATACGTTTAACACTATTTTGGCTCTGAGATAGGAAGGTATAAATGTTGAATCGTATCTCTAGCTTCCATAATTATCAGTCAGTACAAAACGACTTGCGCCGTCAAGAGAACAAGGTGCATCACAACCAAGCACAACTTGCTTCGGGTAAGAAGTTACAGTCGCCAAGTGATGACCCATTAGCGACGCACTATTTACAGAACATTGGTCAGCAGTCAGAACAGCTTAAACAGTATGTCGATGCGATTACTCTAGTCAGAAACCGTCTTGAGCATCATGAAGTATTGGTTTCTAACACTGAAGGCTTTGCTGATGAAGCAAAACGAACCGTGATGGAAATGATCAACGGTGCGCTTTCTCCGGAAGACCGTTTAGCTAAGAAGCGTGAAATTCAAGAACTGGCGAATAACTTCCTGCATTTAGCCAACTCTCAAGATGAGTCGGGTAACTACACGTTTGCAGGCACTAAGCCGAAAAATCAGCCTTTCTTTCGAGATAACGAAGGGAATGTGACATATCAAGGTGATGACTACCAACGCAAGATGCGTGTGGCAAGCAGCTTTGAAATGGCAATGAATGATCCGGGCAGCAAGATGTTTATGGAAATAGACAACCCGTTCGGTGACTACGAACCTCAGTACGAGCTTGAACCTGCGTCTGAGTTATTGCTCGGGCGTGCGACCAACAGCGATGAAGATGGGTCTACTTATAAAGTGACGTTTGTCGACATGCAGACGGGCAATTTCGCTTATCAGCTTGAAAAAGACGGCGCAGTGGTTGCGGCAGAAGATTTTGATCCTTCGACAGGCATTGTTTATGAAGGGCTGAATATTCAAATCAAAGGCCAAATCACTAAAGGTGATTCGATCACCTTAGAACCACGAGAGACTTTCTCTATCTTTGATACGTTCAAAGAGGCTGCTGAGCAGGCTGAAAACCCGGTATCGGATGCATCAGCAACAGCGAAACTGCACCAAGTAACTGAAGAGTTCCACGCTGCGTTTATCCATTTGACCAAGGCAAGAACCGATGTTGGTGCACGCTTGAGTACTTTGGATATTCAAGAGCAACAACATGAAGATTTCAAGTTGTCTTTAGCAAAAGCAAAAAGCAACTTTGAAGACTTGGATTACTCGAAAGCGATCATTGAGTTCAATGAAAACTCTCGAGCACTACAAGCTTCTCAACAAGCGTTTGGCAAAACCAAAGACCTGACCTTGTTTAACTATATTTAATGATCAATCGGTATTTAATGGTGGCTTGTCGATCACCATGGCGTTGATTCCTTGCCGTATGTGCTATGCCATACGTGCGAATGACGCCACAGTTTGCCGCTTTTTTGTACGAAGCATGATGTTTCTAGAATAGCGGCAAAAAACGGCAATAAGGAAGGTGAATGTTTTTCATCTTCTAATAGTAGAAAATCATAATTGCGCAGTGTTGTTTGTAAGCTTCTGATTTTTAGATAATTAAAAAATTATTTATATGATATTAAACTTGGCATACAACTTGTATCTGTGTTGGTTATAAATGATTAATACAGATCTTAAACCTTGTATAGGGTTTATCGAGTAATACACGGTCAGTGCTTATCCATATGAGAGTAAAGCTGGCCGCTTCGCAGAAACTTTGCGAACTCATAAGGAGAGCAAAATGGCTATCAATGTAAGCACTAACGTATCTGCTATGACAGCACAGCGTTACCTGAATAAAGCATCTAATGACTTAGCGACTTCTATGGAGCGTTTGTCATCTGGTCACAAGATCAACAGCGCGAAAGATGATGCGGCAGGTCTGCAAATCTCGAACCGTCTAACCGCTCAGTCTCGTGGTCTTGATGTGGCAATGCGTAATGCCAACGACGGTATTTCGATTGCTCAAACAGCAGAAGGCGCGATGAACGAATCGACTAACGTACTACAACGTATGCGTGATCTAGCGATTCAATCATCAAACGGCACTAACTCGCCGGCAGAGCGTACTGCACTGAACGAAGAGTCAATGGCACTTCAAGATGAGCTTAACCGTATTGCGGAAACCACATCGTTTGGTGGTCGTCGTCTACTGAACGGTTCATTCGGTGAAGCTTCATTCCAGATCGGTTCTAACTCTGGTGAAGCAATGATCATGGCTCTGACAAGTATCCGTGCAGATGACTACCGTATGGGTGGTACTACGTTCGATTCAGAAAACGCGAAAGATAAGAACTGGGAAGTGCCGCCAACAGCGAGCGATCTTAAGTTCGAATTCAAAACCAAAGCGGGTGAAGACATCGTTTTAGATATCAATACCAAAGCGGGCGATGATATCGAAGAGCTTGCGACTTACATTAATGGTCAGTCTGATCTTGTGAACGCATCGGTTACTGATGATGGTCGCATTCAACTGTTCGTTGCTGAACCTGACCTTGACGGCCCAATGTCTATCTCTGGTGGTCTAGCGTCTGAGCTAGGTATTAAGAGTGAAGGCCGCGCAACCTCGGTTCAAGATGTTAGCTTAACCAGCGTTGCGGGTTCACAGAACGCGATCAGCGTGATTGATTCTGCAATGAAGTACGTGGATTCACAGCGTGCTGATTTGGGTGCAAAACAGAACCGTCTAAGCCACAGTATTAATAACTTGGCAAACGTACAAGAGAACGTAGACGCTTCAAACAGCCGAATCAAAGATACGGACTTTGCGAAAGAGACGACGCAAATGACCAAATCACAAATTCTGCAACAAGCAGGTACTTCAATACTTGCTCAAGCAAAACAGTTGCCTAACTCTGCAATGTCATTATTGCAATAGTTATTGGTTGAACTTGCTGCTCGTGTTCAGACGTGAGCCATGCAGCAAGGGAAACTGGCAAGCATACTTACTATTGAATGTTTAGCTCTCTCATCTCTCACCTGCTATCCATTTTTGCAGTAAGAATGCAACGGCAAGTCGGAAATGTGTTCATTTCTCGATGATCTCCACACAGGCTCTGACGCGCCAACTAGCCCCGGTTCTCTCAAAGGAAAAGGGGCTTTTTCCTTTCTGTATTTCTTGTTTTTGCTATTTATTTTCCTGTGAACTTTCTCGCACTACCTTTTCCAAATCTCTATTTGATGGTTCTTCTTCACGATAAATAATGTCATCTATTACACAAGATTTGCGTAAGTCAGAGATCTTTGGCGATTGATCATTTCTCGACCTTGAGCCATTTAGACGGCGGTTCGTACGCTTTCTGAACAGATTAAGATCTTTTTCCAATTGAAATCTATCGCTGTATTAGAAAATGATGAAAATTAAGTTGTTGATAAATATTATATTAATATTTTTTTTGTGGTTTTTTGAAAGTTTTTCTAAAGCTTCTGATTTTCGCGCCGTTATTAAAAGTAACTTTGAGAGAACTACTTGGTTTTCCGAGACGTCGGAAACCGCTATACCGGAAAATCAATTGGAG
>NZ_JBFSVE010000052.1:0-40540 GCF_041467715.1 Vibrio sp. 10N.247.311.14 | reverse complement strand
ACTGAGCCCGTAGAGGACTTTCACCTCCTAGATCAACGCCATGCTCGGCGCACAACCCAAAAAGGCCTCACACTGTGAGGCCTTTGAATAGGCAAGGTATTAATAGTTCAGGCGAGTGTTACTAGAAATGCCGAGACCTATTAGAAGTTAGCGTGAGGGCCGAATACTTCGTAGTGAACGCGTGAACGGTCAACTTTCATTGCATCTAGCTGCTCTACGATATTCTTCATGAAACCAACAGGACCACAGATGTAGAAATCGCTCTCTTCAAAGCCTTTAGTATCAGAGATAGACGCTAGATCCATTTGACCTTGATGCGTGTTTTCACATGCAGATTCATCTTTGTTCATGTACCACGTTTTCGCTTCCCAACCTTTGTCGGCAACAATATCTTTAACACGAGTCGTGAAAGAGTGTTGGCCTACGTTCTCACAAGCGTGAAGGTAAAGTACTGGCTCGTTTTTATCTTCCGTGTTTAGGAACTCAAGCATAGACTGCATTGGCGTTACACCAACACCTGCAGAGATAAGTGTTACTGGCTTGCTGCGCTCTTGATACATGAAGTCACCCGCTGGTGCGTATAGGCTAACCTCATCACCAACAGCAACCGTATCGTGTAGGTGGTTAGATACAACGCCTTGTGTCTCTTGGCCTTGTCCCTCACGTTTAACAGAAATACGGTATTGCTTGCCGTTTGGCTTATCAGACAGTGAGTATTGACGAATCTCGCTGTATTGAGAGCCTTCTGGTTTCACTTCGATACCGATGTATTGACCTGGTGTGTAATCCAGAACTTCACCGCCGTCTTTTGGCTGAAGGATAAAGCTTGTTACTAGCGCTGACTCTTCGATTTTGTCTGCAATCACAAACGCACGCGCTGCTTCCCAACCACCAACAGCTTGCTTACGCTGTAGGTAAAGTTCAGCTTCACGATCGATGAATACTTGCGCCAAGAATAGGTAAGCGGCTGTCCATGCTTCTTCCACTTCTGGAGTAAAGGCGTCAGCAGCTAGTTCACGTAATGTCTCAATCAGGTGCAAACCAACAATTTGGTAGTGCTCTGGTTGAATGTTAAAGCTTGTGTGTTTCTGAGCAATACGTTCAACGGCAGTTGTTAACGCTGCTAGATTTTCAATGTTCTTTGCATATGCCGCGATAGCTTCAAACAGTGCTACGCCTTGGCGACCTGTTCTTTGGTGAGTCATATTGAAGATATCTTTCAACTCAGGGTTATGCGTGAACATACGTTGATAAAAATGCTGAGTTAAAGCTGGGCCTGCGCTCTCAAGTAGAGGAATAGTAGATTTGATGATTTCGATATGTGCATTGTTAAGCATGAATTTACTCCGAACACTGAGCCTTATGACCTATATGTCATTTTGACTACTAAAAATTAAGAATGACTTATCGATTTTCTGAAACCTTAGTTATTTTTAGAAACTGAGTTATTTTGACTCGTTTTCATTTCAAAAAATCGCGAAACCTGATTAATGCAACCTGATTGATTGAGATCAAGAATAGTCTGTTTAATCAGCGCTATAATTGGGCTTCTCTGTATCTTCTGCACAATCAGTGCCAACTTTATCAATCCCCGTCATTACTGGTTTTCTTCTCAAAACTCATCTTATAAAAATGTCAAAAAGACCTTTTTTTTAAGTCAATAAGACTCTATTATGTAGATAAACACACACAGTTAGAGTTTTTTATGCAAGATATCTCCGCATCTACCCTCATGGAAATGACCATTGGCCTCGCAAGTGGTGTCAACGATCAAGATCGTTTCAATCGCCTGATCGATGCCATTCGCAAAACCATAACGTGTGATTGTGTCGCGCTTTTAAGCCTTCAAGGCGACACGCTAGTACCTATCGCAATGCAAGGGCTCAGCCGAGATACGTTCGGTCGTCGCTTTATCATTTCAGAACACCCACGGTTTGAAGAGATCTGCGCGTCTCGCTCTCCTGTTCGTTTCGATGCTGACAGCTCCTTACCCGATCCTTTCGATGGTTTGCTTATTGACCATGATGGCGATTTACCAATGCATGCTTGTATGGGCTTGCCTTTGCTATTTGGCGATAAGCTCTTAGGTATTCTGACTCTAGACAGCTTGAAACCTGATGTCTTCGCGAATATTCCGGCGCGTAACCTTGAAGTACTGGCAGCTATTGCAGCCTCAACCATGCAGATGGCACTGACCTTCTCGCAACTTGAGCATCAAGCAAAACAGTCAAAGCAATTACTCGAAGAATTGAACGTAGAAGCGTGGGAACGTGACGGCGGTGAGTTGATTGGTAACAGTGACACCATGGTCGCGCTTAAGAACGACATCGCTGTTGTAGCTCCATCTGAGTTTAATATCTTGATTCATGGTGACACCGGGGTTGGTAAAGAGCTTGTGGCTCGCACCCTGCACCACCAATCTCAACGTAAACGTAACCCACTCGTCTACGTAAACTGTGCTGCAATTTCTGAAAACTTAGTAGAGAGTGAACTGTTTGGTCACGTTCGTGGCGCGTTCACTGGCGCAGACAAAAACCGCTTAGGTAAATTTGCTTTAGCCGATGGTGGCACACTGTTCCTTGATGAGATTGGTGAATTGCCTTTGGCCGCTCAAAGTAAGCTCCTACGTGCGCTGCAAAACAACGAAATCCAACCGGTTGGCCAAGACAACATTCAAACCATTGATGTGCGAGTATTGGCAGCGACAAACCGAGATCTAAAACAAGAAGTTGAAGACGGTCGATTCAGAGCCGATTTGTACCACCGATTGAGTGTGTATCCTATCGCGGTGCCAGCACTGAAAGATCGTGGTGACGACATCAGCCTATTAGCGGGTTTCTTCTTAGAACAAGCGCGTCGTAAGCTTGGTATCAACCAAGTTAAGTTCCGCTCCGACGTTCTTTCTTTCCTAAACCGTTATGGTTGGCCGGGTAACGTGCGTGAACTTGAGCATGTGATCAGTCGTTCCGCATTGAAAGCGTTAGCGCGCAGCACCAATAAAAACCTGGTGACAATCACCAAGGAAGATTGTGGTCCTCTAGACCAAGATCAGCCAATTGCGACGACTCAGGTGAAAAACACACCATTATCGACACCAACGATCGACCTTTCTGCAGGGCTACGTGGTGCAACGGACGATTTTCAACGCAGTATCATTACTGAGGTGTTGGAAGATGCCAACTTTAACTGGGCACAAGCAGGGCGAGTTCTGAAAACAGACCGAGCAAATCTGACTCGACTGTCTAAGCGTTTAGGGCTAAATGTGGCTAAGTCTCATACGATCGAACGGACAAAATAGATATTAGCGGTTTGTTGCGAGCATCTGACAAAACTTGTGTATATAATGCTGCAAATTGTAACGCTAATTTTAAATATGTAGAGAGAGTTATGAAGTTTATCCGTTGGTTCTTAGGTCGTGTCATCTTGTTATTGAATTTTGTTTTCAGCCCACGTGGTGTGAAGCGTTCTCAAGAAGAACAAAGCAAAGTGAATGAGCAAGCAAAAACGCACACGTTATACCAATTCGAAGCGTGCCCATTTTGTGTGAAAGTGCGCCGCGCGATGAAACGTCAGTCGGTTCAATTTGAACTTCGTGATGCAAAAAACAACGAACAACACCGTGCTGAGCTTGAAGCTGGCGGCGGTCGTGTGAAAGTGCCTTGTCTACGTATCGAAAAAGACGGCAAAACTGAGTGGATGTACGAATCTTCAGATATCGTAACTTACTTAGAAAAGCAGTTTGCATAAGCAATAAAGCGACAAAATCTAGATACAAAAAATCCCTCGAATGTGAGGGATTTTTTATGTCTGTTATTTGGCGTTAATCGCTTCAAATTGGGAGCGAAAGTTCAAACCACTACTTCGCTACAATCAGCATCAATTCCACACGGCGGTTACACGCCTTGCCTTGCGCAGAAGCGTTGGTGCAAGCTGGTACGTATTCGCCAAATCCACGAGTATAAATGGAGCGACTCGACACATAGTTACTCTCTAATCGAGCCTTCACTTCTTTTGCTCGCTGCTCTGAAAGCGGATCATTGATTCGATCTGTGCCCGTATTATCGGTGTGCCCTTCAATCACCACATCAATATCTTGGCGTTGAGCAAGGTAGCTGCCTAGCGTATCTAACCATTGATTATAAGCTGGCTCGGGGAATGCTGAACCTGTTTTAAAGTTCACGTGCTGCTCAAGCTTTACCATCACATGGTTACCCGGCAACACTTCAAAATCGATGCGGTTTTGTCTTAAAAAGACTTCCAGTGGGTCGTTAGTCGAAACGCCACGTCCGTAGTTGGTCGTGATGGTTCTGTGTTGATGAGTGCTACTCTGGATAGAGTACCCACGATTGCTTGCTACATGAGTCGTTTGAACCACACCCCATTCAGGATGCATCAAGTCGTAATCGGTTTGTGGTGCAGTCTCTAGCATGTCACCGCCAAGTAAGTCAGTTGGTGACGTGGCTTCACACCCAGCCAAAGCTATGCTTAACATTATCGCTAAATATCTCATTACTTCACCAACCACTCATGCAGATAAACCATTCACTAATGTCTATATCGGCACCGAGGGAAAAACTTTAGACGAAAAGAAAGCAGAACCCAAAAAAGTGCTGTTGATCACAGTTAACCGTCTACTAGCTTGTGTTCAGCCGCTAGTTCGAACTGTTTGCATTTATTTACCTTATAATTGTTTTCCAATTCGTACTAAATAGTTAGAATCTCACGACTTCTCAACGCTAGAGCAAACATTATGTTTAAACCATTTACTAAATTCATCACAGCACTCGCTGCCGTACTCATTATCGCGGGTTGTAGTGAAACAGACGAGCCACAAAAAGGCGTTCAATACGAAGCGCTTCCTACTGCTCTAACAGAATTTAACTTGTCTCCGATCACTGAAATCTTCTCTCTTAACTGTGGTCACTGCCGTCAAATGGAAAGTGCCATTCCAGAGATTGAATCTCTAACAGACCAAACTATTGGCAAGATGCACGTGACGTTCAACGAAAGCGCTCAAATCAGCGCAATGATCTACTACACAGCAGTGATGCAGCTTGATGCGACGCCTGACCACGCATTCATGGACGACCTATTTGGTGCCGTTCAAATGGGTGCAGATGCAACACCTGAGCAGCGTCAACAAGCACTAGAGACAGCGTTTACTTCTCGTGGTTTGGTTAGCCCATACCAGCTGAATAAAGAACAGCAAGTCGCTCTTTTCGACTACGTTAAGCAAGCAGAAGAGATCTCAGTAAAAGGTCAGATCAACTCAGTACCAACCTTTATCATCAACGGTAAATACCAAGTACTAACAGCAGGTCACCAAGACGTTGCTGGCATTGCAAAAACGATCAACTACCTTTTGACTCAACCATAATCACGGCTTTAGTCAACTGATTAACACATTTTGTATTAACTACGAAATTCAGCACTCAATATAAATAGGTTTTACTATGTCTAAATTTGTCATCCCGGTCATTGTCTTTCTTTTGGCGGGTTTCATGATTTACCGTACTTGGACGAATCATAAGTCTGGCGGAGAAAACTTCGAACAAGGCCAACAATTTCTAATTGAAAACGGCACTAAAGAAGGCGTGATTACGACTGAAAGCGGTCTTCAATACCTTGTTCTTGAAGAAGGTACAGGCACAGAGCACCCAACTAAGAACAGCAAAGTAACGGTTCACTACCACGGTACGCTAATCGACGGCACTGTTTTCGACAGCTCTGTTGAGCGCGGCGAGCCAATCTCATTTGCTCTTAAGCAAGTAATTAAAGGCTGGCAAGAAGGTTTGACTTACATGGTTGAAGGCCAAAAAGTTCGTCTATTTATTCCAAGCACTCTAGCTTACGGTAAAGGCGGTTCAGGCCCTATCCCACCATCATCGACTCTGATTTTTGATGTAGAACTCATCTCTATCAAATAATCGAAGTTACTGATTTAAGCCCCAACATACGCGCTATGTCGGGGCTTTTTTATATCTGAACATTTGAAGCCTCTTTAGATATTGAGCTATTTAGCTACTGTAACAACGACCAAATATACCCTCGAAAACCGACCACTAGACGACTGGTCTAATTTAACTTATAGTACCGCCCATGAACGAAAAAACGAATGACACACGCCTGCATGTTTTAGATGTTGGCTACCAATTAATAGTGAACAACGGCTTTAACGGCGTTGGCTTATCGCAATTGCTTAAAGAAGCGGACGTGCCGAAAGGGTCGTTTTACCACTACTTTAAATCGAAAGAGCAATTTGGCGAGGCTCTGATCCAGCACTATTTTGAGACCTACATCAGCAGAGTTGAAACTATTTTGGTTCATGGTGAAGGCAACCATTACCAGAGAATTGTCAGTTATTTCACTCGATGGTCACAGATTGAAAACGGCACCTGCAATGCTCATAAATGCTTGGTCGTTAAACTCAGCGCGGAAGTTTCTGATCTTTCTGATCCTATGCGCCAAGCGCTATTAAAGGGTGCAGAAAAAGTGACGAATACCATCGAACAGTGCATTGTCGGCGGTATTGAAGATGGCTCCATAAAGGTTGAAGAGAGCCAAGAAGCAGCTCAGAACCTATACTCAATGTGGTTAGGCGCCAGCTTATTGAGCAAGCTGAGCCAAAGCTCACATAGCTTACAGTCAGCTTTGAGCCTTACCGAACGAATTTTAAAAGGTGAAAGCTAATAACGCGCAGCGCGCTTTATTGGCTTTAACTTAAAAAAATCACCCGCCCTCTTATCAATTTGATGACGGCGGGATTTTTAGACAACAAGACTAGACGACTGGTCTAATTCTAAATGTATAAAATACACAATTAAGGACATCCAATGACTCAACAAGACAATCGCCGAATCGTATTGGCTTCTCGCCCAGTTGGCGCACCGACTCAAGACAACTTCCGTTTAGAGACAGTAGCTGCGCCAAGCATCAAAGACGGCGAGATGTTACTTCGCTCAGTTTACCTTTCTCTAGACCCATACATGCGTGGTCGTATGAGCGATGCTAAATCCTACGCAGATCCCGTTGCGATTGATGAAGTGATGGTAGGCGCAACCGTATGTCAGGTTGAAGAATCAAACCACGCTGATTACGAAATTGGCGAGTGGGTACTGGCTTACACAGGTTGGCAAGATCTTGGTGTGTCTAACGGTGAAGGCCTTATCAAACTAGGTAAAGAACCAACGCACCCTTCTTACGCGCTTGGCATCATGGGTATGCCTGGTTTTACTGCTTACATGGGCTTGCTTGATATCGGCCAACCTATAGAAGGCGACACGCTAGTCGTTGCAGCAGCAACAGGTGCTGTAGGCGCAACCGTTGGACAAATCGGCAAACTAAAAGGCTGTCGTGTTATCGGCGTTGCAGGCGGTCAAGAGAAGTGTCAGTACGCGAAAGAGATTCTTGGCTTTGATGAATGCATCGACCACAAAGCTGACGACTTCGCGGAGCAATTGGCTAAAGCGTGTGACAACGGCATCGACGTTTACTTTGAAAACGTTGGCGGCAAGGTATTCGATGCAGTAATGCCTCTGCTTAACACAGGTGCTCGTATTCCTGTGTGTGGCCTTATCTCTCAATACAATGCGACTTCACTGCCTGAAGGACCAGATCGTATGTCTAGCCTGATGGGTATGCTGCTTGTTAAAAGAATTAAGATGCAAGGTTTCATCATCTTTGATGACTACGCACACCGTTACAACGAATTTGCTGTTCAAATGACAGAATGGTTGTCTCAAGGCAAGATGCACTATCGTGAGCACCTGGTTGAAGGTCTAGAAAATGCGCCACAAGCATTCATGGGCCTATTGGAAGGTCAGAACTTCGGTAAGCTTGTTATCAAAACGAACGAAGCTAAATAAATTCAATAAACTGAACCCGTTAACTAGGTAGAATCATGATTACTTTGCATCACCTGAATAAGTCGCGCTCAAAGCGCATCATCTGGCTATTGGAAGAGCTTGGGGTAGATTACCAAATCAAACCCTACCAACGAGACAGTGTCAATTTTCTTGCACCACCAGAACTCAAATCCATTCACCCATTGGGTAAATCTCCTGTCATTGAAGACGATGGCGTCGTGATCACTGAATCTGGTGCTATCACGGAATACCTAATCGACAAATACGGTCAGGGTAAGTTCGCACCTACACGCGGCACCGCAAACTACGTTGAGTATTCGCAATGGCTTCACTTCGCTGAGAGTTCAGGTATTTTGCCAATGCTGCTTAAGATCTTTGTAATGAAGGACGGCTGTGAAACTAACTTCCTAGGCGGTTATGCAGACGATGAAAACCAAAAGATCTTAACTTACGTGAATAATGCACTTGAAGGTAAAACCTACTTGGTTGCAGACACACTAACAGGTGCAGATTTTATGATGTCGTTCATCGTAGAAATCGTGGGTAACTTTGGTGCAACTGCGCTTTACCCTAACATCGCTAAATACGGTGAACTTTTAAAGAGCCACCCTGCTTACCAAAAAGCTGAGCAAGTAGAGCTAGAACACTCGAACTGATCGAGTTTCACTCAAACACGTGCTTGCTAGAGTAAACACAAGAAACTAAATGAAGCCAAAGCCGATTTATCTTCTGCTTTGGCTTCTCATTTGTCTTCATTTCGACAACAATACCGAACTCTAACTGAACAGCCATAGAGTTTGATCTTAATGCCAACAAACCTCGCTCAATACACACCTCTGCACCTAGCAAACACGAATGTCGATTTAGCGCTACCGACTCGTTTTACGTTTCCGTATTACTATACCCCGCACCCTGTGTGTGAATTCGCTATGCTGCAGCTTCAGCAATCACTTGTCGACTGTGGTGTGAATGAAACCTCGCAAGGTAATCTCTACGCTGTGCTTCTTGTTCAGAATCCAACCACACAAGGGTTAGGTTACCTTTCTGCGTTTTCAGGCTTGCAGTTAGATCCGGCTTTGGTCTCTCAGTTAAACAACATTCACTTTGTTCCACCAGCCTTCGATTCAAAACAGTTTCAATCTCAAAACAGTGCGAACCTTGCTCGACAATTGCAGCTCTCGGACGACATTGAAAAGCTGCAACAGTCGCACAATCTAGACACATTATTGGCCGAGCTTGAAGGGTTAAAAATCGAATCAGCAAAAGCTATCGAAGCCTTTCAGTTAGCAATGGCCGCAAACAAAGCTCAGCGTAACGAACTCAGAGAACAAGCCAATCAAGAAAAAGCATTAGGGAATCTAGAGTCAGCGGCGAATTTGCTCAAACAACTGGGCAATCAAAGTAGCCAAGAGAAACGTGACCTAAAAGCACTTCGTATTGAGTGGAAACAGAAGATCGCAGAGCGCCAATCACAAATTGATTTGATTGAAAGCGAACTGAAAAACCGTAAGCAAGATCACCAAGCAGTTTCACAACAGTTGGAAACTCAACGCCTCTCTCACTATCGCTTTATCAATCAAGCCAAGCAATCTAAGAATTTACTCGAGTTGCTCGATGGTAAAGACGCGCTCGAAGGCTCTGGTGAATGCTGCCTACCTAAGTTGCTTAACTTTGCGTTTGAACACGGGTTCAAGCCGTTAGCTTTGTCTGAATTTTGGTGGGGATTACCGCCTACAGATATCATTCGACAACACGCAAACCTCTACCCTGTTTGTCAGAGTAAAAGCTTTGAGATCCTCGAACACCAGCTAAGTGGCATAGAGCTAGAAGATAACCCGCTTATCGTGAACCCTGCGGTTGGTAAGTCTTTTAATATTGTTTATGAAGACGATGAAATCGTAGTCGTCAATAAGCCTGAAGAGTTCTTGTCGGTTCCCGGTAAGTTCATCGAAGATTCAGTTTATACCCGCATAAAAGCGCGTTACCCGGATGCGACTGGTCCTTTGATTATCCATAGGTTGGATATGTCGACGTCAGGTTTGTTGATCTTGGCGCTCACGGCGGAATCAAACAAGCATATTCAGAAGCAGTTCATTAATAGAACCGTAGAGAAACGCTACACCGCTTTGTTAGATGGCGAGATAACGGGCGAACCTGGCAATATCAGCCTTCCTTTGCGCGGCGACATCACGGACAGACCAAGACAACTGGTTTGTCACCAACACGGCCGAAATGCAGAGACCCATTGGCAAGTGGTTAGCACTCACAATGGCAAAACCAAGGTTCACTTGTACCCTAAAACAGGGCGAACCCACCAGCTGCGAGTGCACTGTGCTCATCCATTAGGGCTTGGTGTACCTATTCGTGGTGACGACTTATACGGATACAAACGCGAGCGCTTACACCTGCACGCTGGCTACTTAAAGTTGATTCACCCGACAACCGGTGAATGGATGGAGTTTGAAGTGCCTTCCGAGTTCTAAACTCTAACTTATCGAGCTAAGACTCTTATCTCACTCAATATTTGATCTCATAAAACGCATCAAGGTTCTACAACTGCTTAAGGTATAGAACCCTGATATTTAATTTTAATGTGGTTATCACAGTTCATTAGCGTACTTTAGTTACTGAGTTCAATACTGCAGACGCCTAGCCCATCACATCTTTGCGCTGGTCAACACATTCGAAAGAGCCCATTTCGAACTCGCGACAGATCCATGGTCGGTTTTCGTAGATAGTACACATCAGTGTTTCTCTATCTACCGCAGAACACCAGCCGTCGTCTAAGCGATTCATGGTTTCACCGCCCCATTCATCATAAGCGATGTGCTCTTCAGGTACGCCCGTATCTGTGATGATCATAACCTCTAAACGACAACAGCATGCCTGACAATTTGCACAGGTTACTTCGGGTTCGGTTACGTTCTTTATATCTATCGTCATAAGTGACTACACTGCTAAATTTTGCGTATAGTAATCGAAACCGCCCGCTACGGCTAATAAAGATAGTGCGGCGCGGCGTTTTCATTGATGTAGAAATAACAAAGGGCGCTGTGATTCACTCACAACACCCATAATATTTCGACTTTTCAGCGCGGCTTATCGCCACAGGCTCTATTTAGAACAGGCTCGCGAAGAACAGCTTAACGTAGTCTATTAAACGTTTGAACAAACCGCCCTGTTCAACCGCTTCAAGCGCGATCAAAGGCTGAGTTTGAACATCTTCGCCATCAACGGTGTAATGAACCATACCTAGAGTTTGACCTTCTGCAATTGGCGCTTTCAGTTCAGAGTTAAGCTCGATAGATGCAGTCAGCTTTTTACTGTCTGACTTAGGCAACGTAATGAACGTGTCTTCTGCCACACCTAATTTCAATGTGTCTTGCTCACCAAACCATACCTTCTCTTCAGCCACTTGATCGCCGCCTTTATGCGGGTTTAGTGTATCGAAGAAACGGAAACCGTAGCTCAACAGCTGTTTGCTGTCTGATTCACGGCTCTTAACGCTTGATGCGCCCATCACAACCGCGATAAGTCTCATCTCACCTTGTGTCGCTGAACTCGCCAAACTGTAGCCAGCACCAGAGGTGTAGCCCGTTTTCATGCCATCAACGGTTAAGCTTCTATCACGCAACAAGCCATTACGGTTATGTTGAGTGATGCCGTTGTAACTGAAAGAGCGTTCGCTGTATAAGCCATACACATCCGGTAAATCACGAATAATGGCACGACCGAGTAACGCGATATCGTAAGGAGTCGAATAGAGGTCGTCTGCATCCAAACCATGTGCATTGGCAAAATGGGTGTTTTCTAGCTTCAGAGAGGTAGCCCAAGAGTTCATCAGGTCAACGAATGCATCTTGTGAGCCTGCAACATGCTCTGCAATCGCAACGCTAGCATCATTACCGGATTGAATAATCAAGCCACGATAAAGATCCATCATTGCTACATCGGTGTTTACTTCGATGAACATTTTTGAAGAGTCTGGGAAGTTCTTCGCCCACGCGTTCTCACTGATTCGTACCTGATCATCAGCAGAGATGTTGCCTCGCTTCATCTCTTGACCTGCCACATAACTGGTCATCAGTTTGGTCAAGCTTGCTGGGTTTAACTTCGTATGTGCGTTTTTTTCTACCAGCACATCACCAGAATTAAAATCAATTAACACATACCCTTTTGCGCCTAGGCTAGGTGGGCTTGGTACTATAGAAGGTGCTGCGATAGCTGCATTACTTACCATCGCGGCGTTACTTACAATGAATATACTTAATAGAGGGAGAGAGTATTTGGAAAACAGTTTCATTGAATCAAACCTAAGTTAACGTTTTGAGCAGTATAGACAAATGCTAGCAAAAGAAGCGCGAACTTTACGTTGCTTTACGTATTTGTACCATTCGTTACAAATAAAAAAGTATAATCTGCGATCTGACCATATTTTCCACAACTAATATTTACTCCACGAATGCATTCAACGCCTAATGCTATCGCTCAGGCATGCGTCTAAATAACATTTCAACAAAGCCAGTAATACGCTGTTTGCTCTCGCTTGGCTCTAAATCAGGTTGGATGCCAGACTGTGCTAATGCTTGCCATTGTACGACCTCTGAGTTAGGTACGAAAAACGCAATGTACAACGACCCTTTCTCCGCGACTTTACCTTCACCATCGTAAAATGGCACACCAGTAGATAGCTTAATCGCATCGAAGATAGACTCATCGTTCAGTTCCGATTCTTCCGCTAATCCAAAGCCTACAACAACATCACCGACACCATCCTGCTTTAACTGATAACCTTTACTTGAGAGCTGTTCTTGAATCGAATCACGCACTAAATCGGTTACCACGGTTTCATCGTATTTTTGAGAAAGGTAAACCTTTTCTGACTCAGGGTGCCAGGAGTACGTCATCACGCCGTGTTTCATGAAACCAAAGTCACCGCTAGTGACCACACCATAATTGTGTGTGGGTGGTATTTCTTGCGTAGAGCATGCGGTCAGCCCAATAGCCATCAAAGCCAATAGTGCTGCTTTTTTTATGCTTTTTGTTGCACAAATGGATCGTTTTATCATTCGAGGCTTCCTTACCTATATAAGAATAACTATCAATTCAACCTCCAACATAAATAGTAATTATGTTAATAGAAAGGTCATTAAACGTTTGCGTAATCGCTAACCTTCACCTCTGTCTGTTTTGGGGGTTTAATCACAAAAACAGAGTTGGTATAGTTCTCCCCGTTAAACAAAACCAGACCATTCGAGGCACGGAGCTTCCTCAATCATCTCATGAAGAGAAGAATTGGTACCGACAAAGTATCGGCAAATTTAAGAGGGTCAAACAATGGAATTCAATATGGTTGAAATTTTAGGTTACGCTGCGTCTATTATGGTCGCAATTTCATTAACAATGAAAGATATCGTTCGTCTGCGTGTCCTTAACTTTATTGGCTGTGCACTCTTCACAGCATACGGCATCATGATTGACGCATGGCCAGTTGCAGCCACCAACGGCTTTATCGCTTGTGTAAACATCTACTTCCTTGCAAAAATGCAAAAGGAAAAAAAAACGGAAGCGATGAAAGCAGCGAAAGCTTAAATTAACGATTAGCCTTTCAAATAATTCTGAAAAAGCCCAAATAGAGCGATCTATTTGGGCTTTTTTGTGTTTGTCGTTCTCAAGAGCTCGATTTGTGTGAACAAAACTTTTCAATTCAATGAGGCTTTCAACCGATCATATGTAAGCAACGTGATATTCGTTCTCTCGATACGCTTGAGTGTTGTTACGTCCACTCTCTTTTGCTTGATAAAGCGCTTTGTCGGCTTTATCGATAGCGGTTTCAATGTCAGTCAGTGCTTGAGCATGGCAACAACCAGCGCTGATTGTTACTGGCGACACTAAGCCTTGAAGTTGCTCAACACATAACCGTAACGCCTCTGATAATTCGAATAACTCATGTTCATCACAATCAAACGTCACCAAAATAAACTCTTCACCGCCATAGCGCGCAATCAAGCGACGACGATTAACAAATCTCTTAAGTGACTTTGCGACCGCACAGATAACCCTATCGCCTTGAGCATGACCATATTGATCGTTGACCCGTTTGAAATGGTCAATATCAAGCAAAATGACGCCGACATTCGTTATCGGATAAGGTGACTTCTGAGTAATTTTCAGTTTTAGCTGCTCGATAAAACTCCGTCGACTAGGAAGCCCAGTAAGGTAATCGAGGCTAGCCACATCCAAGATTCTAAGATGACGATGCCGCAGGTAAAGCACCAACACGACAATAATGCTCAACAAACTTACAACCAAAGCCATCAAGCTAATAAACAATAGGCTATGATTTTGATTAAGCTCTTGCTCTAAGATACCTGCAGAAATGACCCAATTAAGATAAGGGTAAAACTTATAGAAGATTTTTTTGTTGGTCGTGCCACTATCACTGGAAATCGAGTAACTGAATTGACCTTCTGGTTTGGTGGCGATTCGATCAATAAGCAGTTCAGACGAGTAGCCTATTAAGGATTTCAATGATTTGTGCTCATAATCTGGATGAAGCACTAAGTTACCCTGCAGATCGACAATGTACACATATCCGCTATCACCAAACGCATACTTTCTAAGTTTATCTTTTAAACCTTCAAGATCGACCAAATACATCAATTCTTCTTTATAGGTCGTCGCAACCAAAGTATTACCACTCGGTAGCCTCATCGAATAAGCGACTTTGGCTCTGCGGCTTATCTCATGAGGGTTAGCGTGAAAGTACTCGATCATGCCAGAGTCAATAGTGAGCTGTTTTTGGATATGAGTAAGATGCCCACGCTTCTGACCTTGCAAGAATGGATGGTAGAGATGGACGCCTTGGGGTGACATCAAATAGATATAACCCGATTGTCCAATATGCAATTCACGGGCAATTTGGCTTACCTGTTCAACTTCTTGTTCTGGCGTGGTATGCCATACATGAGACGCAACGGTATCCGTAATTCCTTTAAGATATGTCTTTATCGCCTCATTAACTGTGGTGTCGACAATATCGTAACTCGCGTTCACAATCGTACGAAAAAACAGTTGGTTAGATTCCAACAATGACCTTTCAGTTCGATTAAATTGAAAGGCAGAAAGAATCATCGACACGACGGCGAGCGCAATTGAAAAATTAAGAATGTATTTACGTCTGACTTTCAAGATTACCCCGTAGATTTATAATTTCAGGTAACGCTGTGACTTCTCTTATATACAGACTGTTTTATATCATGTTTTTATTTTTTACTGAACGAGTGTCGATATTTTTAAGGGTTTCTATACGTAATCTGTGACTTATAACAAAAACGCCGAACTGGATTCAGTTCGGCTTTTTGATTTTACGTCTAGATTGATTACTTAATTGATACTAATTCCTGATAAATAGACTTAAAAGCATTTGTGTTTATTACCTATTACTACACTCTATTGTCTATAAATAGTTTGCTTAGCATTAAATTAAGAACAAACTTGAGTCCAGCTACCATCGCTACCCGGTTCAGAACTTGTCCACCAGTTTGCTTGGTAAACACTACCGTTGTGAACCACTTGGTCTCCTGTGTTTGCATGGCTTGGGTTACCTGCCCAATCTTTCTGAGGTAAGTCTGGGTAAACCGCTAAACCTGCCGTATCACATGTACCTGGATTGGTGCCACCATCGCCAGGGTTACCGCCACCTGAACTGATATCACCTAATGGTAGATCTGGCTGCTCGAAGCTAAACGCGTAATCAACGCCACCGACATTCACCGCGTAGTTAGCAGGGCCAGAAATTGGCAAGTAATACACCATGTCTAACTCATACACACCGCCAGCAGGAAGCTCTTCCCATGTCGGCAACGTAAACGCCACTCGGTGCATGGTTCCATCTAGTCCACCGATGTTATCCGCGCGAGTATGACCTGAAGCAATCACTGTCAAACCACCACCCGATTGATCTTTCGCGTTATCAGGTGCAGATACTGGGATATCGAATTGGAACTCAGTTCCACCCGGAAGAGCTTGCCCTGTGTTGTTCGTGAACGTGATCTTAGGGTTGATTGGGTAGTTTTGGTCACCGACTTTGAAGCCACCAACCGATACCGCGATATCTAGCGCTTCTGTTGGAATAGCACCCGTCGCTACTTTGTTTCCATATGGTGTTGCAGACTTAAACTTATCGTAGATAGCTTTCGTCATGGTGTTACCCATGTGGAACTCACCGTTACCGCTGTTACACGCTTGCTCAGTCGTATCGATAGAGCTTCGGTTGCCATTCGCATCGAGAACATAACAGTTATAATCCCCTGCTAGTTCCCAGAACATAATGCCGCCGATCTCTTTGTCGATAACGTAGTCCGCTTTCACGTCGATAGACTGTTTATCTTCTGTTGAAAGGAATACGCCCTTCTCTGCGTTCCACAACCAAGGGGCAACCGCCACACTGTCGTAGTTTCTCGTGTAAGTGCCCGTTAGAACATCTGAAGGATCATTCACAGGATCAAGCTTGTAAGCTTCAGCGTAAGAGCCCCAAATACCCTTCTCTAGGTTCTTCGCGTGCCACATAGGGTTAGAACCCGCGCCCATTTCGTTACCTTTTGGATCGGTATCGTGCCACATGTTGTCGATACCAATAGCGCCATGGCCACAGTTGTTTTTCTCGCCTTCACCCGTACCCGCTGAACATTCATATTGGTTTGGCAGTGCTGCTCGGCCCCAAAGACCATTCTCACCACCCGTTACGCCTTGCCAACCACGAGTGTAGTAAGGCACACCGATGTTAATACG
Organism: Vibrio sp. 10N.247.311.14; assembly: GCF_041467715.1. Lineage (NCBI taxonomy): Bacteria > Pseudomonadati > Pseudomonadota > Gammaproteobacteria > Vibrionales > Vibrionaceae > Vibrio > Vibrio sp. 10N.247.311.14. The sequence continues at coordinate 23,882 of NZ_JBFSVE010000052.1, read as the reverse complement.
GCCTGCTGGCATAGAACCACGGAAGTAATGGTAAGCCCAATCCGTGTTCAGATAACCAATACCACCGTAAGCCGCCGTGTCGTATACGTTCCACTGCGCTAGCTCTGAATCTTTACCCGTATCAAACAAGGCTGCGTTATGACCTACGTGATCGTTCCACGCACCGTGAAGGTCGTAAGACATGATGTTTACGTAATCGAGGTACTTGGTTACATCGAATGTTTCCATACCGCGTAATAGGTAACCAGAAGAAGGCGCTGCGATCGTTAACATGTAGTGATTGCCATCTTGCGCAGACGCCGCATCGAGCTTCTCACGTAGCACTTTCATCAACACTTGGTACGACGCCCACAGGTATTGACGACGCGGCTCCATGAAGTCTTTGTCGTATGGGTTACCTGCGCCAGCCATAGAAGTTGGGTATTCGTAATCGATATCTAGACCATCGAACTGGTACTTACGCAGCATTTCGACCGCTGAAGTCGCGAATGTTTCGATACCTTGATGGTTGATAGAACCATCAGCATTGGTCGTCATGGTGTAGAAACCACCATCAGCCACGCGGCTGCCATCAGTCGCGAAGTGACCACCTGTTTCAGCCCAACCACCGATTGAGATTAACGTTTTCACGCCGTGTTTTTTCTTCGCTGTCGCTAATGCACCGAAGTGACCTTTGAAGCCTAATGCCGGATCAACTTCCACACCCGGCCACTCTTTACCAACCGCTGCGTTATTTGGATCGTTTACATCACCGACGTTTACTTTGCCATCTGAACCGATGCTCACGAAAGCGTAGTTAATGTGTGTGAGTTGTTCCCAAGGAATATCATTTACTAGGTAAGCAGCTTGTGGGTCATCCCCTGCACGCCAACTTGTGAAGTAACCAATGACACGACGGGGATGGTCTGCGCCCATTTTCTCACGGCCTTCATCATCGTAAATTGTACAGTAAGGAACATCGACACCTTGAGTTTGATATAAGCCATCAGGGCGACATGTGCTCACTGTTGGAGCGCCGTTCACGGTCAAAGATGCCAACGCAGAATCTGCAGTCGCACCTTGGTCGTCTGTTGCTTTCGCGTAAACCGCTAAAGAACCCGCTTTAGTTGTTGTGTAATCTAACGTGTAAGGGCTCGTTGCAGCAGTGCCCACAAGAGCACCCGCTACGTAGAAATCAACCTTATCAACCGTGCCATCGCTATCTGCTGCCGTTGCTGTCAGTGTGACTACACCACCAACATCAACAGATGTCACTGAAAGTGCAACTGAAACTGTCGGTGCTTCATTCCCTGGTTGTGCTGAATCAACAGAAACAGAAACCGCACTTGCAACACTTGCTGCGCCTTCATTATCCGTTGCAACAACAGAAACCTGATGATTACCCGACGTTGCAGCCCAAGTCGCTTCGAAAGGTGCCGCTGTGACTACCGCAACAGATGCGCCATCAACAAAGAACTCAACCGAAGCCACACTGCCATCAGAATCTAGTGCTGTTGCACTCAATACAACATTATCGCCTTCAGTAATCACGTCAGAAGCAGAGGGTGCCGTTAATGAAGCCGTTGGTACTTCATTTGGCGTACCGCCACCTCCGCCACCACTACACACATCAATCTTTTTCCATTGTGCATAGTCACCCTCAAATTGGCTCGGGTTGTTATTTTGATTCCAGTAATTCGCTGAGTACGCGCTGCCGTCATGTGAAACCTGATCACCACCGGTGTACACCGTGGCGGAATCCCACGCTTCTAACGTTGAACAATCCACAGCCGCGTAGCTGTTGAACGCCATTAAGCATGACGCGGTGAGAGTACTGAGTGTAAAAACTTTCTTGGCCACTCTTCCTTGGTTTAGGTGCATGTTAGCTGTCCCTTAAGTTATTGTTTCAAGATGCTTAATTTAAGTGTCATATTTCTCATCACTTAAATCTCTTCGCAAAACAACTGTAGGTAACAGTGCCAATTTAACACCTAAAATATTCGATATTTATAAAATGACTCGCATTAATTTGTTTATAGCATGCAATGAGTCGACACTTATTTTGCACGAACAACTAATATTAAATTTATTTCGGTACGCTAAAAAATATCGCCTAATTCGTATCCTTAATTACAAAACTCTATTCATATCTGCTTTATTTGTTCGTTCTGAAATTTCGTTTTAAAACTAACCAAAAGGGATTGATTTCGCCGTAGAACTGATTTCTTTTCTAAATTTGCCCACTTTTTCTTAACAATTGTGGTAGTATCGCGGATTTTTTTGACGAACCTCACATTTCCAATGCAAGTGTGGGAGAAATACATAGGCTCGAAAGAGCCAAATATAGCGAAGAAATAATGTCCAACTTGACGCAAGTCGCCAACGAAAACATCAACGCAGAATCTACTTCTATCGATTTCAATAAAGCTCAATCTTTGGGTGAAAAACTGGAACTCGGAAACCCAGTCTTTTGGCTTAGTGGCAGTTTTTTAACCCTCTTTGTCATCCTAGCCTTCACCAACACCTCCGTGTTGTCCGAACTTGTAAACATCGGCTTTAGTTATTCAACTAAGTGGTTCGGTGCTTTCTGGCAAGTCCTACTACTTCTCAACTTCATTATCGGTTTAGTGCTTGCACTAGGTCGCACCGGCCACGTTCGCTTAGGAACGCTTGCCCTACCTGAAATGACCACCTTTAAATGGATGTCTATCGTCCTATGTACGCTGCTAGCCGGCGGTGGTGTGTTCTGGGCAGCCGCAGAGCCTATCGCTCACTTTGTTTCAGCTCCGCCACTGTATGGCAACGCAGATCCTCAAGCGATGGCGTTCAATGCTCTATCACAATCTTTCATGCACTGGGGTTTCCTTGCATGGGCAATCTTAGGTGGTTTGTCTTCCATCGTGTTAATGCACTTGCATTACGACAAAGGCCTTCCTCTTAAGCCTCGCACTCTGCTTTACCCAGTACTTGGCGACAAAGCGATTAACAGTTGGGTTGGTAACGTTGTCGACGCATGCAGCATCGTGGCTGTAGCCGCAGGTACTATCGGCCCTATCGGCTTCCTTGGCCTACAAATCAGCTACGCACTGAGCGAACTGTTTGGCATTTCAGACAGCTTTGCAACTCAAAGTGTTGTTATTATCTTTGCTATCGCAATGTACACGCTTTCTGCTTTGAGCGGCGTGAACAAAGGTATCCAACTGGTAAGCCGTTACAACATCATCTTGTCTGTGTGTCTAATCGGCTACATCCTTCTTGTTGGCCCAACGAGCTTCATCGTTGATGGCTACCTGCAAGGTATGGGCGAAATGGTTGATAACTTCATCCCAATGGCGCTATACCGCCAAGATACAGCGTGGCTAGGTGGTTGGACGGTATTCTTCTGGGGTTGGTTCTTAGGTTATGGCCCAATGATGGCTATCTTCATTGCTCGCATCTCACGTGGCCGTACTATTCGCCAAATGATCGTTTCTATCAGCATCGTTGCACCGCTTGTAACGTGTTTCTGGTTCAGCATCGTTGGTGGTAGCGGTTTAGCGTTTGAATTAGAGAACCCAGGTGTGATCTCTAGTGCATTCGAAGGCTTTAACCTTCCTGCTGTGCTACTGGCCATTACCGCTCAACTGCCGTTCCCGACTTTGATTGCAATTCTGTTCCTGATCCTGACGACCACGTTCATCGTGACAACAGGTGACTCAATGACTTACACAATCAGTGTGGTAATGACGGGTACGACAGAGCCAAACGCAGCGGTACGTACCTTCTGGGGTATCATCATGGGTGCGGTAGCGATCACACTTATCTCGATGGGTTCAGGCGGCATCTCCGCTCTACAGTCGTTCATTGTAATCACAGCGGTTCCGGTATCGTTTATCTTGCTCCCGTGTCTATGGCACGCGCCGAAGATCGCGAAGCAGATGGCAAGAGATCAAGGTATCGCTTAATACCTGACCCGATTTAGTTTCGGGTAGCGTAGAACACTAAAAAGCCACTCAAGTGATTCACCTGAGTGGCTTTGTTTTATCTGTTCGTTACTTCTATCTACGAAGCTTATTTCAATCGATAGTTCGGCTTATTGAAACTTTTCACCCGCAGCAACCATAAACGACATCTCAACCAGTAGCTCAGGATTAGCAAGTTCTGCTTTCACGCATGCACGGCTTGGCGCGCAGCCTTCAGGGAACCACGCTTCCCAAACTTCATTGAGTGCATCAAAGTTAGCGAAATCCGTGAGATAAATAGTCACTGACAATACGCGAGATTTGTCGCTGTCTACCAAACTCATCATTTCTTCGGCTTGTTCGAAGATTTGCTGAACCTGACTCTTAATTCCTGCTGTTGTATCCGTCTCTGCCACTTCCACAAAGCTTGCAATACCGTTAAAAACAGTTACATCAGACCAACGTTTGGTCGGGTTAATTCTATGAATTTTCACTGGTTATACTCTTCTTATAATTAGGGTGAACATCAGCGTAATCTAATCCAAATCATGAATATTGAAAACAAAAATTAGAAAGCTCGCGTTACCTTTTGAACAGCACTATCGCCTACCCATTGCTTTGGTTCTCAACATCACTAGCCTTTGAGTTCCTATCGAGACAATAAGTCGCTACCTATTAAGTTTTTAGATAAATATATTAATTATTATTCTCAATGCGAAATTTAATCTGAGCTATTGCGGTCATATTCAGGGAGTTTATTAAATTGAGTACTTTTATGCATGTTCAAACCTATGATTTAAAACAGAGTAATGTGGGATATAACCTAGGCGTGATTGGCGTAGCGTTGGTGTTAGCTTGGATTGGTATTTACAAGTTTACGCCAACCGAAGCAATGCTTATCGAGCCTTTAATCGCAAACCATCCTGCAATGAACTGGCTTTACAATCTGTTCTCAGTACAAGCTGTGTCTAACATGGTGGGTGGCGCGGAGATCATCGTCGCGATTGGATTGATCGTTGGATTTAAGAAGCCGACAGTAGCTTTCTACTCAGGCATTGCTGCATCGGCTATCTTTGTTGTGACACTTAGCTTCCTGGTTACAACGCCAAACGCTTGGAAAGTATCGGATGGCATCTTAGTCACTAACTTCTTCCTAGTGAAAGATATCCTGTTTTTGGCTATCGCGATTAGCGTAATCGAACATAACAAACCTCAGAAGTAACCGTAAATCTAGAAGTGGCCAAACCTAGAAGTAACCTTAAACCTTTAAATAAAAAGACTCGAAGCTGGCTAGAAGGACGCTGCCAGCTTCTAATGTATAAGGCACTGATAGTCACCTAGTCAGCTAAAACCTTACGATAAAAATTAGCATCTTGATGTTCTCCTTTAAACACCGCGTAGCTCTCAACATACTCGACCAATTCAAAACCGGTATTGGATAAGATTTTGTTGGAACCGATATTGCCCACTAACGCATAGGCATCAACATATTTAAGGTTGGTCTGTTCCTCCAAATAGAGTAGAAACTGCTTTACTGCGTTAGACGCAATGCCTTTTGAAGCAAAGGAACGACCTACTCGATACCCTAGCTCTCCACTATGGGCGATCTGGTCGATATCGCGGATGTTGATTCTTCCACAGACAGTGCCATTGGCATCTTTGATCAACATAGGAATCATCTCACCATTCTCGTATTCAGTTAGAAAGCTGGTGATTTGCTCGGTCACACCTGCATTTGAATAGAAGCTATCACCCCTAACTGGAATAAATTGCTCAAACCACTCTCGATTTTCGACCTCAAAATCCAAAAGCGCACTCGCGTCATTCGGTTGAAGTAAGTGTAAAAATACATCCATGACAAATACTCTAATGTTTCCCTAAAAAGCCGCACCTTATGATTCATGAACCACGGCTTATTAATACGGTTACGGTAAACCTCTCAATTTCTTGGCTGGGTTACCTGCGTAGATACCTTTTTCGGTGATGTCTTTCGTTACCACACTGCCCGCGCCGATTACTGCACCTTCGCAAATGCTGACAGACAGAACCGTAGCGTTAGAACCGATCGTGACGTTGTCAGCTATCAAGGTACGCCCCCAACTTTCAGGATTAGGATCTGGCTTGCCCTCTTTGAATAAGTCGTTGGCAAACATGACTCCGTGACCAACAAAGCAGTCACTTCCAATGGTCACATACTCACAGATAAAGGTGTGAGATTGAATCTTGCTTCTCGCACCTATCACGGTGTTCTTTTGAATCTCAACAAAGGGGCCAACGAACACATCATCTTTAAGCTCACAGCCATAAACGTTACTTGGCTTGATGATAGTGACATTCTCGCCACAGGTAATATCAGTAATCTGTGACTTTAATACTCTTGGACTTGCCATACTTCACTTCCTCTCGACATTAGCGTCACAATTCAACCTAAGAGATTGTGCCGTAAGCATTAAAGTGCAGCAAATAGATATGTTGAGAGTTGGCAATGGATCAGAAATTCTGCATAAATTAAAACAGTCCCACCAGCACAACTGACAACAGCACCCCACCGATAAAACTTGGGGCGTGGAATGGCTGAGCTTTAGATCTAACGTACTCTTTTTGAAGGTCTTCTTGGTAAGTTTTAACGGCGAGTTCTTTTACGTAGTTATTTTGCATAATAAGCTCCTTCTTAATCAGTAAGAGAAGCTTAAGGCTTGAAGTTAGGTTGAGGTAAAGCAAAAAATCAGATTAATTGAACACTTTATTTTTGTTACTCGAGGATTACCCTGAACACATCGTTATTCACGCCGCCAACATCTACTAACTCTCCCGGTTTCATTAGAAGCGAGGTGTTAAGCTGTCGTGTTGAACGTGGCTCTTTTGTTTCTCGAATCACTAACATATCGACAAAATAGCCAGAGTCTTTCTTTGATATTGAGCCCGAAAACGTAACGCTTTCAACCCTATCGGCAAGGACTGAATTGAATGTTTTATCCTCTAAAACACCTGCGGCGATGGATGTATCACCATAAAATAGCGTGATGGTTGTTGGGTCGGGTACCAACTCTTGATTGGACGAACACCCTATTAGGGTAAGGCATAGCAGTAAAATGGCTCTAAATTGCATAAACTGGTTTTCTTTATTACGTTAAGCGTCCGTTTTTCATATTAAAACACTTCAACCTTATAAATACCATGTTTACGGGATAAGCTTAGGTGTGTCGCTTCGATGGACTTGAGTAATGAAGTGAACGGATCAGATCTCGGCCTGTTGAGTTTGCTCCCTATTTGGAAGCTAAACCGAGATCTGATCGATATTATCGAGAAGGGTTCAATTGATTTATGCAACAACGTCTTGTGGAGGTGTCCCTTCACAGTTAGAAACGACAGCATCAATTTGTACTAAAGCATTCATTGGGATTTCTGAAACCCCTACTACCGTTCTTGCAGGCAGCTCAGCATTAAAGAATGTGGTGTAGACTTCGTTTACCACATCAATATCTGAAATATCCTTAAGTTGAATATTAATTTTCACCGTATCGTCCATGCTATGGTCAACGCTTTCAATTATCGCCTTAATATTGTTTAAACATTGTTCCGCTTGTTCTTTTACCCCGCCAGCAACGATTTCATTTGTTTTCGGATCTAAAGGTAATTGGGCTGAAATATGATTGTAGTGAGAGAAAGCAACAGTATGCGAATAAGGCATGAATGGTGCAGAAACAGTATTATTGGTTTCAATAACCAGTAAGCGAGTGTCTTCTGGTAATTGCGGCGGTGTACCGTCGCCATGTGAAATGGATGTATCAATTTGAATTAAAGCACCCATTGGTAATTCAGCTGCGTTAACAACAGTACGAGCAGGAACGTAGCTTGGGAAGAATTTAGCACATACTTCATTTACCACTTCCGCATCTGCGATATTTTTTAGGTAGATAGTCGTTTTAACCACATCATTCATGACATGACCGATACTTTCTAGAATAGCTTTGATGTTTGATAGACATTGTGCTGTTTGCGCTTCGATACCACCATCAACCAACTCACCTGTGGCTACATCTATAGGCAACTGAGCTGAAAGATTGTTGTAGTGAGAAAAGGCAGCAGTCTGCGTGGACACAGTACTTTGAGGTGCATTATCCGTATTTCTTGATACCTTAATTAGAGCGCAAGGTGCTTGTGGTTTAGTGCCTTCACCGTTAGAAATGAGAGCATCCATTTGAACCAGCGCATCGCTGTTTGTCAGTGCAGCGACACCCACGACAGTGCGTGTTGGCAGACTGTTGTGGAAGAAGCTTTTGTAAACTTCATCAATAGCATCGATATCAGAAATATTCTTAACGAAAACATTAATCTTCACGACATCATCCATAACATGGTCGATGCTTTCAACAATCGCTTTAATATTATTCAAACATTGTGCTGCTTGATCTTTAATATCACCGATGACTATTTCACCCGTTTTAGGGTCAATCGGAAGTTGAGCAGAAAAGTTATTATAATGAGAAAAAGCGACCGTTTGTGTAGATACAGAATTAATTGGTGCGTTTTCAGTGTTTCTTGAAATTTTAATGATATCGCTACTCATCGGTATTATCCTTTAAATAAAATAGGTATACGTATTTATATTTAACAATCGTATTTGGAAGAATGATTAAAGTAGCGCCATGTTAAGTGAATTATTTTAGGGTAAACGTGATATCCATCAGACTCTCAGTTGACTATAAATCAGCAAGTTACAGAATAATTAGTCATCAAACGACTAATTATCCGTCGTACTAGGCTTTATCAACTGCTAAATTATCTTTAATTTTAAGTCTATTCAATAATCCTGAATACTCTCTCTGATAGTACGGTGAGTAATTCCAGAATTTTAGATAATATTTGATAGGTTGTTCACACTAAAACTTCGTTAATAGCTAAGTTAGTGAGTTTCTCCCCTATACCTGTGCATAAACTCTTAGGCTATTTAATTAATTATTTTCGAGAGCTTATTTTATATAAGTACGTTAATAATATATTCGAGAATCAAATACCTACAATCTGACAATGCCTATGATTAGATACATTTACTCATATAATTCAACAAATATGAGCAATCGTCACCATAGCTTTTGGCATTATAGCTCTCAACACATAGTTTCGTTGAAAGAAGAACTAAACCGCTCTTGGAGTAGTATTGAAGTGGCGCTTAAATTCGCGGCTAAATTGAGATGGGCTGGAGTAACCGACTCGACGTGCAGCATCACTAATACGAAGGCCTTCTAGTTGAATCAGCTCTTTGGCTTTATTAAGTCTAACCTTTTTCAAGTATTGAAGAGGTGATTCAAAGGTGACATTACGGAATGCATTGTGGAAGGCAGACACGCTCATGTTGGCTTCGTCAGCAAGCGATTGAACGGTGATGGTTTGGTCGTACTCTTCATGCACTTTAGACAGCGCTTTGGCAACACGTGCGTAATGGCCATCATGATGAGCTAAATCAAACAGCACACGCCCTTCTGAACCGGTTAATGCGCGGTAGACAATCTCCGTTACCATGGCATCGCCCAATATGTTGGCCTCAATGTCGCAATGCAGCGTTTTCACCAATCGGGTAAAGCTCTCTAGCATTTGCTCTTCCATTGGCGTCGATTCTAAGCCACTCGAGTTCTGTTTGTGCTTGTTGCAGTAGCTCTCTAAGAAGCCTTGATCTTCGAGCTTTTTGACTAAGCTATGCAAGCGTTGAGAATCAATGCTAATCGACAAGCCAAGCAATGGTTCACCATTAACAGGCAAGGCTTCGCACTCTAACGGCATTGGCACACCCACCACAAGGTAATCACCAGCCGCGTAAGTAACGGGTCTGTCGCCAATATAGATGTTCTTTTTACCCTGTCCGAGCATGATAATGCCAGACTGGTAAGTAAATGGCTGACGCTGATTCCCTCCACTGCTTCTATACAACCACACACCGCCAATTTCAGTTTCTCTGATCCCTTCGAGATCATCCCAACCTTTGTGTTCTACATAAGACTGTAACAACTGCGCGAGTGTTTTCATAAGTGGCGACTTTCCATTCTAAGTGCTAAGAGTAAGTAAGCTAAAGCAGAGGAAGAATATCAAGTTTGTAGAAATAGGCAATTTATTTGGAGGAACAGCTCTTCATTGACCTAGATTACTGTACTAATATGCAAATATAGAAATTGAGCAATAAACCAAAATAACAAATTTCGCTTTACACAAGGAATCTCTGATGCAATTTACTTACGTTAACCCTACTGTTATCCATTTCGGCCAAGGCCAAATCAACGCTATCAGCCAAGCTGTTGATACTTCGAAGAAAGTACTGGTCATCTATGGTGGCGGTTCAATCAAGAGCAACGGTGTATACGACCAAGTTGTAGAAGCTTTAAAAGATCACTCTTGGATTGAGTTCTCTGGCGTTGAAGCAAACCCAACGAAAGAGACGCTAGACAAAGCCGTCGCTCTTGTTAAAGAAGAAAACGTAGAATTCATTATCGCTGTTGGCGGTGGTTCGGTAATCGACGGTTCTAAGTACGTTGCTGCAGCGGCTAAATACGACGGCGACGGTTGGGATATCCTAGCGGGTAAACACCAAGTAACCGAAGCGACACCAATTGGTGCGGTACTGACACTTCCTGCGACAGGTTCTGAATCTAACATGGGTGCGGTAATCACTCGTAAAGAGACTCAAGAGAAACTGGCGTTCATGAACCCTGCAGTACAACCTAAGTTTGCGGTTATGGACCCAGACGTAATGAAGTCTCTGCCAGAGCGCCAACTGATCAACGGTCTAGTTGATGCGTGGGTTCACGTATGTGAGCAATACATCACAATGCCAACAGACGCGATGGTTCAAGACGGTTACGCAGAAACACTGCTTAAGAACCTACTTGTACTGGGTAAGCAATACGACGAGCGTGACAACGACGCATGGCGTGCAAACCTAATGTGGACTGCAAACCAAGCGCTTAACGGCCTGATTGGTACTGGCGTTCCTCAAGATTGGGCAACACACATGATTGGCCATGAGTTCACAGCACTATGGCACGTAGACCACGCGCGTTCTCTTGCGATTGTTCAACCTTCACTACTTCGTAATCAAATCGAAGCGAAGCGTGGCAAGCTAGAGCAAATGGGTCGCAACGTATTTGGCCTAGAAGCGGGTGCCGATTTAGCAGAGCGCACTATTGCTGCAATCGAAGCTTTCTACCACAGCCTAGACGTAGCAACCATGTTCGACGGCTACGAAACAAACAAAGCAACGGCGATTGACAATGTTGTTGCTCAACTTGAATCACACGGCTACCTACAACTTGGTGAGAACCAAGCAATCACGCCAGAGAAAACACGTGAGATTCTAGAGTCTGCGATTCACTAAGAATCGGGAAAATAGAGAGAAAGTAAAGATATTGGTCATACAACGATGAATTTTCACATCTGACTGAACCCATTACTTTTTTCTTTCGTACAACAGAAGCAGCGTTCATTTTGAGCGCTGCTTTTTAATTTGCCCTACAAGATGCTATTAAATTCTCATAAGTCCCTAATTTTATGTGCAATCATATTTCTATATTGTTAAGGTAAACCTGTCTCTTTACTAGGTATGAACAACGATTTGAACAATCTCAAGGAAATGGTTAAGTTTAAGTCACTTAACAAGTGGTATGGTGATTTTCATGCCCTAAAGGGTATCGATTTAAATATTGAACAAGGAGAGATAGTGGTGATTTGCGGGCCGTCTGGTTCGGGTAAATCAACATTGATCCGTTGTATCAATCAGCTAGAGCCTTTCGAAAGTGGCGAACTTTCCGTGCTAGAACAAGTGCTCCCGAGTAAGTTCAACACACCGGGCCAAGTCGGAATGGTGTTTCAGCACTTTCATTTATTCCCCCATCTTACCGTGCTTGAGAACCTTACTCTTTCTCCAATTCGTACGCTTAAAAAAAGCAAACAAGAAGCCGAAAAGATAGCAATGCACTATCTCGAGCGTGTGCACATTGCAGAACAAGCCAACAAATACCCAGTGCAACTTTCTGGCGGCCAGCAACAACGTGTGGCTATCGCCCGTTCTCTGTGTATGAAGCCGGAATTACTCTTGTTCGATGAACCCACTTCAGCGCTTGATCCGGAGATGATCAACGAAGTACTCGATGTGATGGTTGAACTGGCGAGCGAAGGCATCACCATGGTGTGTGTCACCCACGAAATGGGCTTTGCAAAACAAGTGGCCGACCGCGTTATCTTCATGGATGAAGGACAAATTGTGGAATCGAATACCCCACAAGCGCTCTTTGAAAACCCTCAACATGAACGTACTCAAGCGTTCCTAAATCAGATCCTGACTTATTGATGTTGATTCGAATTATTAAACCAGCCCTTTCCGCTCTAATACAAATTGTTGTACTAGTGGCCGCTGTTGTCTGGATTCTCGATTCTGGCGCACAAACCATGGGATACAGCTGGCAATGGGAGCGCGTGCCGGACTATATTGCTTTCTATGAAGATGGCGAATGGTGGCCTGCAGTGTTAGTTGAAGGGCTACTGGTTACCATCAATATCTCTCTGATTTCTTTGGTCGCGACACTGATCATCGGCTTAACGACGGCGCTATTGAGAAACTCAAATTCTGTGGTTGGACGCACCTTGGCCACCAGCTATGTTGAGTTGATTCGTAACACGCCGTTATTAGTACAAATTTATTTGCTCTATTTTGTATTTGGCCCCGTATTAGGGCTCGATCGCTTTAGTACTGCCGTTTTAGCCTTGGCACTTTTCCAAGGCGCTTACACCGCCGAGATATTTCGTGCTGGTTTAAATGGTATTGCGAGAGGACAATTTGAAGCAGCTCAATCCTTGGGCTTATCAAAGACCTATACTTACTGGGATGTGATTCTTCCTCAGGTGGTGCAACGCACCTTGCCACCTTTGACCAATGAAGTGATCTCTCTTATTAAAAACTCTTCAATTGTGAGTGTCATGGCTATTTTTGACCTGACGACTGAAGCCAGAAACATTGTTTCTGAAACCGCGATGCCATTCGAGATTTGGTTCTCTGTGGCGATCATTTATCTTGCTCTTACACTTTCACTTTCTGCCGTTGCTGCTTGGCTTGAGCATAAGCTCGGAGCTAACTGGCGAACACAATAAGGATTTATCAGCATGAAGCTATTTAAAACCGCAATTACAGCCCTACTTGCGCTTGCCGTCAGTTTGCCTGCTCTTGCTTCTGAAACGCCTAACCTAGACAAAATCAACGAACGTGGCTCTCTACGCGTTGGTATGTCGACGTTTGTTCCTTGGGCGATGCGTAACAAACAAGGCGATCTTGTTGGCTTTGAAATCGACGTGGCGAAACGCCTTGCCGAAGATTCGGGTTGGAAAGTCGAGTTCGTTCCTACGGCATGGGACGGCATCATCCCTTCTCTACTTTCGAACAAGTTTGATGTAATCATTGGCGGTATGTCTATCACTGAAGCTCGCGCTAAAAGCGTATTGTTCACTGAACCTTACTCGCACTCCGGCGTCCAACTGGCGGCGAATAAAGAGCTAGCAGAAGGTTATACACAAATCTCTGATTTTGATTCTCGCCGTGTAAAAATCGCTGCGCGTCGTGGTGCGTTCACAGTTCAAGTGGCTCGTGAAACCTTCCCTAAAGCGAAAGTTCTACAGTTCGATGACGATGCTCAAGCATTCCAAGAAGTGTTAAACGGCAACGCGCACGCGGTGATCGCGTCTAGCCCGAAACCAGAACATGAAGCGATTAAAAACGCAGACACGCTATTTATTCCATTCGAAGAACGCCTATCAAAAGGTAATGAAGCATTTGCAGTTCGCCTAGGTGAAACTGACAAGACAGAATTCTTCAACGAGTGGATCAAAGCACGTACTGAAGACGGTTGGTTGAAAGAGCGTTACGAGTACTGGTTCTCTACTCTAGATTGGCAAGACCAGATTGCTCAAGGTCAATAATCAACTGCCAATTAGACGCTAAAGAACCAATCAAGGCAGTACCTTGCTGGTACTGTCTTTTAAGAAACACCCGAGATAGCTATAAACTCATAGCCACTCTCACAGCATATTAATTATCATTGTTTAAACAGGAATGACGTGAGTAGTACTAGCGCATTATCAACGCCCAAGCCCAACCTTCACACGAAGCCTTGGTATCAACGCCTCAATCTATTAGATGGAGTGTTGTTTGCGATCATTTTCGCGTTCGCAGGTTGGCTTTATTATCGTTCCGCTGTTGGTATTAACTACCATTGGCGCTGGGAAGATGCGTTTACCCTGATTTTCATTCCGCCTTCTCAAGGCAATATTCCTTACTTTTTCCAAGGCTTGATCGCGACACTGCGCTTGAGTGTTTGGAGCATGGTTTTAGCACTCTCTTTTGGCACATTACTTGGCGTTGCTAGGCACTCTAAAATTGCTTTCTTTCGTACGCCTGCACTGATTTTTATCCAACTGGTTCGAAATATTCCACCACTGGTTTTTGTCTTCATATTCTATTTCTTCGTTTCTAACCAACTGATTCCATTACTTGGTTTAGAAAGTATCTTACGTGAACACAACGGCGAGATTAACGCTGTTCAAGCCTTTCTGTTTGGTCCTGCTAACCTTTGGGAAAACTTGGCGTCTGGTGTTATCTGTATTGGTTTGCTCTCTTCGGCTTACATCGCAGAAGTGATTCGAGCTGGCTTAGAAAGTATTCCTAAAGGGCAATGGGAAGCGGCCGATTCACTCGGCTTATCGGCGTTGTCTAAGTATCGATTTGTGGTTGGCCCGCAAGTATTAACGGCCATCACACCGCCTTTAGCAGGTCAGGCAATTTCTCTAGTAAAAGATACCTCGATTGTATCCCTGATTTCGATTCAAGAGATGACATTTGTTGGCACTGAAATGGCGAACTCTTCCGGTTTGATCTTCGAGATCTGGCTGATTGTTGGTGCGGTTTACTTCGCGTTATGTTTCACCCTTTCACGTATTTTCAAAGTCATTGAACAACGCTCGAGTGTTTACCTTAACCGCTAGTGTCATTGTTTATTTAGACGTGTATTCAAGCGTCTGTTAGATGTCAACATAGCCACCTAAGTCATAATATTCATCCACTTACCCTGATTGGTTTAACTCATTGACCAATCAGGATTAATTGCTTGAAAACTCTCTACTGAAACACAGCAAACCCATCATTTAGTCACTATACTTGAAGTATCAAATTCCATTGGATCTTCTCAAGGACTTCACTCAGCATGGACAATCATAAAGAAAGAGCTTTTTACGCCGTTGTTGGCGCATTGGTTGGAGACGCCGCTTCCATGGGGCTGCATTGGTTGTATGACCAAGAGAGGATCTTGCACGTGGCGGGTTTTGAGCCAGAATTTCGCTCACCGAATCAGTTCGATTATCAAGACAAGGGCTACTTTGCGCACCAAGGAAAAACCGCAGGCGAGCAATCGCAATATGGTGCTCAGCTATTAGCGATGGTCGATAGCTTAGTCGACAACCAAAAATACGATGAAGCGAGCTACATCAAGCACTTCCGCTTCTGGTTTGATTTTGGTGGTAGTTGGAAAGGCTACATTGATAAAGCGACTCGTATGAGCTTGTTGAACATCCATCAATTAGAATTGGCAAACGCTCCGATTACAGCGTGTGGTGCGGATGATACACAGCTCCCCACAATCTCAAAGATCATTCCATTAATCGCATGTACTTATACTTCTCACACCTTACCAGCAATGGTAGAGAGTGCGGTACGAGTGACCAACAACAACGACAAAGCCGTGGAATGGGCACAAGCCATCACCTTATTGGTTCAAGCGGCAATTCAAGGCAACTCTCCACTGCAATCGGTAGAAATGGTGCGACAAACCTGTAGCAAGTTTGTACACGACCAAATCGACATGGCTTTGGCTGATCCCAAACTTTCAATAACAGATGCCGCGAAGAAGTTCGGATTGCATTGTGAACTGAGTGCCGCATTTCCCTTGCTGATTCGCATCATTGCAGGTGCTCAAAGTTATCAACAAGGTATTCGCGACAACATCTTATGTGGCGGTGACAGCTGCGGGCGTGCAATTGTAATTGGCGCGGTATTAGCGGCGTGTTTCTACGAGGAAGATGGAGGCATTCCAACCGAATGGCTAAAACAAGTCGAACTCAATGGCGGTGTGCTGTCTTTGCCTATTGAGTGATTTCCACAACAACGAACTAGAGCCTGACATAAGACAAGCACACTTCTAGGTCGGATGTCGTTCCTATAAAGTTGGAACACACTGCGATAACTCATTCTTCAGCCAAACAACAAACGGGCTTTCTGGCTCTTCATGGTTGCTATCTTGCGTGAGCAATATGTACTGGTGACCAGAAGGTACGAAGCCAAACGGCGCGATCAAGTTACCTCTTTCAAGATCGTCGGCGACAAGTGGATAAGACCCAAGCGCTATGCCTAACCCATCGACAGCCGCCTGAAAGCAAAAGTAGAAGTGTGCAAATGTTTGGTTCGCTCGAGCTTTTGACCACTCTCCACCATTAACTTTATCTATAGTGATAGCACCCCAATGACTCCAAGCACCTGGCCGTGTACTGCTGTGCAGTAATTTCACATCATCTAAGTTATCTTTTACCTGCTGCCAATAACCCGGGGAACACACAGGGCCTACCCACTCTTCAACTAGTGGTATCTGTTCGTAACGCTCGGTTAATTTAAAGTCATCTCGGCGAATCGCCATATCGAGCCCTGTCGCATTCAAGTTCACAGGCCCACCAGCAGTCGACAATCGAACATCAATTCCGGATTCGTTATAGAAATCACCGAGTCGAGGCATTAACCAACGCATGGTCAATGTGGGTTCGCATGAAACTTCCAACGCTTGATGATTCAGCTGATTAAGCTTATGGACTCCAGTCTCCAAGGCTTGGAACGCTTGCTCTGTGTAACCTTTGAGTAATTCCCCTTCTTTGGTGAGACACACATTCCTGCCCTGTTTGTAGAACAAAACTTGGGATAAGTGATTTTCCAATACCTTGATCTGCTTACTCACCGCGCCATGTGTGATATTGAGTTTATCCGCCGCTTCACTGTAACTACTCGAATGCGCTGCTACGTGGAAAATATGAAATGCTTTCAAATGTCTCATGTGTGATTTTTTCTCACAGATAGATGGAATTCATTTCGATTATAGGCAGCAATAAAAAACCATACAATGCTCGCTCATCAAATATAAAGAGTTGGAGTCATTATGGAGTGGTTAAGCCTAGCAGTATTGGGACTATTGATTGTTATTAGTCCAGGCGCTGATTTCGTTTTAGTTTTGAAAAACAGTGTCAATCAAGGAAGACAAGCAGGGATTTGGACTGCAATCGGTGTGAGTTTAGCGATTTGTGTTCACATCAGTTATTCAATACTTGGGATCAGTTACTTAATCTCACAGAATGAGCAGCTGTTTGACATGATTAGATACGCAGGTGCAGCCTACCTTATTTATCTAGGACTAAAAGGTATCTTGAGTGCAGACAACAAGCTTGCACCTATCGAAGATACAAAGCAAAGCACTAGTGTTTGGCGCTATTTAGCCCAAGGCTTTTTATGTAACGTGCTCAACCCAAAAACCATGTTGTTCTTTTTGAGCATCTTCAGCCAAGTCATCTCACCTGATGCAGAAAACCAGCATGTCGCACTCGGCTATGGGCTTTACATGATCGTTCTTCACGGCTTGTGGTTTGGGATTGTCGCTATGCTGTTTACTTCGAGTACATTGCAAAAGCATCTATTGAGAGCAAAGAAAAGGCTTAATCAAGCGTGTGGATTTGGCTTAGTGACGTTCGGAGCACTGTTGGCAATTAAATCGTAAACAAGCGAGTCAGAAATAGAATGCGATTCAAACGACTGAATCGCATCTAACAGGGTCTTGGTAAATCTCTAAACAAGATTCATCGGTCTAATATCGGCACTATCAGGGAAGATAATGTTGAGTTGTTTCACTTCTACCGATAAATGTTGGTAGAGCACGCCCTTGATAACCGAGCGCATATCAGTCGTTGGATTAAGGTCTCGGCCCTCATATAGCTGGCTTTGGCTCAAGCCCGGCCAATTGGCAATAACCTTACCCCCCACTCCTTTCAACGATGGCAGCGCACCACCCGCAACAAACATGACGTTGCCAGTGCCGTGGTCGGTGCCTTTGGTGCCGTTTTCTTTTGCTGTTCGACCAAATTCACTGGCCGCGATGATCACTGTCTTCTGCCAACGATCACCTAGTGAAGTCTTGAGAGCCGCTAACCCACCATCCAAAGTTTTAAGTTGATTACTCAACCGTCCATTTACGTTGCCTTGATTGGCGTGAGTGTCCCATCCACCCAATTCTAACGCTGCGATGTTTGGTCCGTTATCAGCCGATAATATGTCGCCTGTTTTACCCATCAATGATTTAAACTGTTTGCCGACACCTTGGTCTCCCACCAGTTGATCTATCTTCATGACACTTTCAAAGTTTGAAGACAGCATTTGGTCACTTTGAAACAACTCTTCCAGCAATTCCGTTTGTTTATCGCGTGTTTTTAAGCGGTTTGGGTACCAACTTGCCACGGTCGATTCGCCCTGCATGATGAGTGGTAAGCCCGAATCAATCGCAATTCCATCGTATTTTTCTGAGCTCAACGTGAGTAAACGGTTAATCCACCCTACGGTGTTAAACGGGTCGGAAGTACCATTCTCTAATATCTTCTGTCCATCAAAATGTGAACGCTCACGATAAGCGGTTGAACAAGCGTGTACAAAGCTGAGTTCGTTAATCTCATACCATTGATGGCACTGCTTTAGAGATGGATGAAGCCCAAAGAAATCATCCAACTTCACTAGCTGTTCAGGTTTTAATCCGATGTTGGGTCTCAAATTAGAGTAATCCGGATCGGCATGCGGCACTACAACATTTAAACCATCCATCGCGCCACGCAGTGATACCCAAATGAAGATATTGTCTGAACCTGTTTTGGCAAAGCTTGGAAATGGCAGCATCGCACTGACGCCAACAGCCGCCGCAATACCCATGAACTGGCGGCGGTTAATACTATGTGGCGCTTTATTCTGAGAACAATCTGACTTTTTCATACCCACTCCTAACGATATTGAAACTGCGGACTTAGCCACAACAGGGAAAGTTGCATTGCAGCGCTGTCGGCTTTGTTCAATACAATTTGGGTGTGTTCATCAATAGCATCGCCATATAAACCCGCGATCACTTTATCCACTACCGCTTTCGGCTTAACTCCTGACGCTTTAGCCGATTTTATTGCAGCAGACGCAAGCCTATTCGCAACTTGCATACGTTGAGTCAACGCCGAAGGGCTATTGTAGTCTCTGTCTTGATCCGACCAGCCTGCAGGTGAACCCGGTTTAAAAGGAGGCTGCCCTAAATTGTTGAGTGCATTGAATGCCTGTTTCTCGTTTAAAGAAATATCGGCACTACGAAGAACGGCAAACAGCCACTCCTTCGGCGGTCTAAAACGATTAGGGTTAGGTTTACTCGCCTCAGCGCTGTTCAATAACAAGCGATAGATAGGCAGTAAATCTCCCTCGCCTTTCAGATATTCAGCAACCATTTGCTCTGAGAGTTCTTTAGATATGTCGCCAATGAAATGCTGGCAAAGCTTATCAACCAAGTGCGCAGCAGTGTCTTTGTGGGTCGCTAAGGTTTTTAAACACGACTCTCCTTGCGAGACGCCGGATTGAGAATAGGACTTGCCAAGCAGTGTGATACTTCCGGGTTCATGCAGATTATTAGCAAATCGAAACCCAGCACCAGGAGATTTAAATTTAATGCCCCAGCCTGAAATGCCTTTTGCTAAAGCAATAACATCTTGCTGAGTATAAGAACCGTCAACGCCAAGAGTGTGGAGTTCTAAGATCTCACGAGCGAGGTTCTCATTGAGCCCCTTATTACGGCGCTTTCCGACTTTTGAATTGGGACCAATCGAGAGTTGATTATCGAGATACAGAAGCATCGCAGGATGTTTAGAAGAAGCCATCAGCATCTCGCCAAAGTTACCATTCCAATGCTGGCGAACCACATCGTTTTCAATGCTGGCGGCCAAGGGCATCAGTTTTCGATTATCGACCGAGATGGCGAAGTGATTGCTCCAAAACTGAATGATGCGCTCTTGAAAACCATAAGGAGTTTCAACACTTTGTAGGTGGCGAGCTTGAGCTTGTTGTCGATACTGCGTTCGAAGAAAAGACTGCGCTTCTTTCTTCGTGGCTTGCATCTGTTGTTCGTCACCCTTGGCCTTCATTCGTTGTACACGATTCTCTCCTACTTTAATCAGAGTAGATTCAGTACTCGGTAAGTCTTGTATAGCTTGGTGAACGAATGGCTTTTTATCCAACTGTTCTACAGGAGAATAATAGGTTGTTTGACCTAGTTTTGGCCCAAAGCCAAACCTTTGTTCACCCACGATTTTTGAAGTCGGGTAATAATTCATTGCACACTCCCTTACGCTCGATCTTTTCTAAGTGTAATCGCTTAGTCATCAAGCATAGGGAGCTTTACAAGGTTTTACGTTAGATAAGTGTCAGGTGCCTATCAAGTTACCGACACGGTGTGATCATTTTGAATGAGTGTCTATTTACGCCACATATAGACAAACTGCTCGTTCTGAGAGGTGATTTCAAAGCCAAACCTCAAGTACAACTCCCCAACTCGATTACCTTTTAGGTAACAAAGTTCGACGGGTTTATTGACGCTGTCAGCCTTAGTTAAGCAATCTTTCAGTACTTGGCTACCAATGCCCTTTCCATGATAATCAGGCAGTAAGAAGAATCGGCAAAAATAGAAGTGTTCGCCTTTGTCTTGCAACAACACACTGCCAATCGCCTTGCCTTGATATTCAATGATTTCAGGTCGTTCTTCTGCCCACTCTTCGGCGTGTATATCTCGTTGAATTTGCTCATCCCAGCCAAATACGGCTTTGATCGGTTCAAACTCAGCGGCTTTCTTGAGCTCAAACAGAAATTCATAATCTGATGACTGAGCCGGTCTTGTTGAATACTTCAAAATACCTCCAACAATAATTGGCTATGGTTTCATTTTCGTTTAAGCCGGAATTCAGAGCCCCAGACACAACCAAAAATGCCACGCTTAAATGTTCATTTTGGTTCTAGTTGGTAACGTAAGACTTCGTGTTTATCTTGCTCTGAATAAAAGGTATTCAGGAATTGTCCACCGCACTTCTCTATCACCTTTTGCGAAGCAATATTGCCCCTCTCACACGTAATAATAGCGCTTTCGGTCAATACGTGTCGTTGAACCCAAGACAACATATGACTTGCGATACCCCGCCCTCTGGCTTGTGGCAGCGTCTCATATCCGATATGTCCAATAACATCGTGAATGTGCGGACTGGTACCATGACGAACTCTTATGACACCAAGGATTTGACCAGAGTCGATACAAAAATACGTAGAAGCAGGCGTCCACCCTTCTGGCAAACCCTCGCCTTTTGAATAAGCAATTCGTCTTTCTAAATAGGCATCACTGCCATCGGAAATCCCCGTGTAAATATCTACCCCATCCTCAGCGCAAGCGTTCACATAGTAATGAAAGGCCGTTGAATGTGAAAGAGCAGCTTTAACCATGTCCATATGATGTTGATTCTCCAACGGCTTCTACGCTATTTAGTTCAGGAGCGACTCGCAATTTTGACCTATTATCGACTACTGCTTCTTAACGTACTTCGCCGTAACCAGCATTTCACCGCCACCATCCAGCTTGCAATCTAGTTGGTGATCTTTGCCTTCATTGATGCGTCGAATCACAGCTTTAGTACCAATTTTCAATACGCTAGAACTGCCTTTAATTTTTAGATCTTTAATGAAGGTAACTTTATCGCCACTTTCCAATACAACGCCATTCACGTCCTTAACACGCGCGGCTTCTCTTTCTAAACGCTCTTCTTCTGGGTTCCATTCGTAGGCGCACTCAGGGCAGATTAGGTTGTTTTGGTCTGGGTAAACATATTCAGATTGGCATTGCGGGCAAGGAGGTAGAGACATACGTTAATACTTAATTTAAATAGAATTTGTTCCATTTTAATGGCTCTTGTCAGGCTTAGCGAGCATAAATCTAACAAGTTTTACGGAGAGCTAATTGTCTTAAAAAAGAGCAGTACCTAAAACGAACAAACACAGCCGCTAAGCTGTGTTTGTTTAAAGGTTTGAAAAGCGGAACGGCTTAACGTTCGACTTTTGGTGAGTAAATCGAGTAAGCGGTGATTTGCCCTGCCACGATTGCAGAGAACATGAATAACGCCGACAAACCAATACTCGGGATAGGCAAAATCGATTGTTCAAACACCGACTGGCTGGCACTCACCAATACTCGGCTACCCGGAACCAAGATGATGATCCCTTGCACGATATAAATAGAGCCCGTGAGCTCCATCTTCTTGGCAATCCAAGTCCCGTACAAAGTAATAAGAACCGTGGTTACCCAAGTACCGACAACCCAACCACTATCAAAACCTAGATAGAACGGGCCCCACATACCGAGAACCGCAACGGGTAAGCCAAGTAAGATGTCTTTAGGGCGAGCATTGAACATTACACCGATAGACACAGAGATCAGCACCAAGCCAGATATGTGCATCCACATCGGTACCGCATTGGTATAGTCGATGGAGACCGCTTGCCCCCATATCGCTTCACCGATGTTTAGCCCCATGATAATCCCGACAAACAGCTTAATCAGGGTTAAGGCGCTCTGCCCTAGCAAGCTGGTACCAGAAACCAAGTCATTAAACGCCAAACATTCTAATGCG
Organism: Vibrio sp. 10N.247.311.14; assembly: GCF_041467715.1. Lineage (NCBI taxonomy): Bacteria > Pseudomonadati > Pseudomonadota > Gammaproteobacteria > Vibrionales > Vibrionaceae > Vibrio > Vibrio sp. 10N.247.311.14. The sequence continues at coordinate 1,161 of NZ_JBFSVE010000052.1, read as the reverse complement.
TTGGCTATGGATAACCCAGGGACAAACAAGACAATCGAGGCGATACACAACGCCCACACCGGAATCGGCAACCCTGTGCTCGCCAAAAACGCCACAAAAATACCCGTTAACAATGCCGAGATGAATTCAACCGCGATAGCACGACGTGAATGAAGAACTTGCTGACATACCCAAACCATCAAACCCAATAACGCAGAAAAGCCCACCGCTTCCAACGTACTGCCCACCAGCATCAAATACGCAGGAGGAATACCCATATTGGCAAGTGCCGTCACAAATTTAGAGTAACCGACAGGCTCTGGTACAGGCTCACTGCTTGGCTGGTTAATACGAATGATGGTATTGGCCAACAAACTCAGGTTAATTGACGCAGGCTTTAGACGCTTAAGAATAACGGCGTTGTTATCGTCTGGAAACTGATAATTAATCGCGGTTGGCGTTGCTTGAATCATCACATCCACACCATGCTTTTTAGCATAATATTGTGTATATTTTTCAAGCTTATACGGAGCGCAACCACTGCGGTGAAGAGTATCACCAATTTCAACAATTTTGTTAATTCGGAACTGAGAAGGCATGGGTATTTTAGGGGAGACAAAATGTGCGGCAAATGTACCAAACGATAGACGGAATGACGAGACTTTTGCGTGAATTATCAACTGAACTCGTTACTTTTTTCTGCAAAGGCTTAGAAGTGCCTATAACTCTACTCATTTGGGATTAGTTTACTGAATGTTTTGACTGGCTGATAAGTTAAATTTATGCATTCTGATTGTTATTAACGGACGCCAAAACACGATTAGAAATCAGTTTATGTTAACACTCAAAATTCCTTAATTTGTATGGATTTTATGACAAGCTAATACCAACAAACTGGTTTATAAATCAAACCGAATTTGTCACAGAAATAGCGGGGGATTTTCCATTGTTTCTCGCCCTCCGTTTAGCGAGAGTTTAGTCACATTTTATTCACTCTGAAAACGCCGAACATGATTGAAAAACTAGCGGTGTGGTGGTTATGCGAGCACTTAGAATAAAAATGAAAGAAAAAGGTTTCGTTTTCAGTTAGATGTGGCATTATCACTCTCGTTAAGACGATGTGCGTACATCGTATAATGGCTATTACCTCAGCCTTCCAAGCTGATGATGCGGGTTCGATTC
>NZ_JBFSVE010000051.1:0-40864 GCF_041467715.1 Vibrio sp. 10N.247.311.14 | reverse complement strand
TGCCTTGGAACTTCAAACACTGACAAGTCGCCCCGTGGGTTCATGGGGCGGATACGATAAATGTGGTCATTCACTCAAATAGAGGAAGCCACGTAGAGGCTTGCGGTAAGTAACGTAAAACTGAAACAAAAAGGGTGAGCCATAAGCTCACCCTTTTTACATCGTATTTTCGTTATTGAGCCAACCAGTGTTTCACGTGAAACGCTCGCTCCATCAAAACAAACGCTGAGGTTGACCAAAGTAATACCCTTGCAAGTAATCGACCCCCATGTCTTCAGCAATACGGCACACCTGCTCATTATGAACGAACTCCGCCACCGTCTTAGCATTCAGAATCTGGCATAAGCTCACCAACTGCTGAGCGATCTTGCGCTGCTTTTTATCTTTATCAATATTGCGAATCAAACTGCCATCAAGCTTGATCACCTGTGGTTCTAGCTTCAATATCTCATCAATGTTCGAATAGCCCGAACCAAAGTCATCAACAATAATATTCACACCAAGATCGCGGAAGTGATTACACACCTCAATCAAGCGACCGTAATCCTGAATTTGTTCCGTTTCTAACACCTCCAAGCCAATACGCTGTGGGTGACTGATTTTCTTGATCGCTTGTTCAAGGTGAAGAATGGTTTTCTCATTGCTGAAATCTTGTGGCGCTAAATTAATTGAGAACGAATCGGTTCGCTGACTCATAAAATCGAAGGTGCGCGTTATCATCTGACGACTGAGGCGTGTATAGAGATGGGTTCCTTCAATGATTGGCAAGAACTTACCCGGTGCAATTAACTGACCGTCCTCTTCAATTCGAACCAAACACTCGTAGCTCTCTACCTGATGACTGTGTGCTGAAACTATGGGCTGAGAGCACGCCACAATATTCTGATTAAGCACGGCGCGACTCACGCACGACAGCCAACCAAGTTGCTCTTGGCGATGCTTCTCCAATTGAATGAGTGCCTTGGCGCTCACTAGGTGCTTGTTCTGGCTGACAGCGCTGCGCCTCGCATCAATCGCCTTCAACAATAAGTCATCAATAGAGGTAGTCGGGAAATCTCGACGGCTGGCGATACCCGCACAGATAGACACCGACAAGTAATCAATATCGGGTAAACCGGTAGGCTCAAAATTCACATGCTCGGTTTGATCAGCAAATTCCGAGAATCGCTGATGAATATGTTCTTGGCTCGCCCAACTATCAAACACCACCGCCCACTCACCAATACCGATACTGTAGAGCTGACAGCCCTCATCAAAGAACTGCCACAGCGCCTTTTGAAAGTACTCACTCAAATCATGCAGAAGCTTGTCACCCACTCGATAACCATACTTCTCATTGATCTGACCAAAGGTCGTGACCTTCAAAGCTAACAAGTGGCTGTCACTGCTCATCTTCGACAGCTTCTCACGCAACACACTGCGATTGGGTAAACCTGTACGGTGATCAATTCGATAGCTTGCCGTCAATGCGGTGGCTTGCTGCTGAATCTTACTCGCCATGCTGTTGTTCATGTCATCGACATCAAGCAGTGCATTTCGGATCAATGAAAACAGAGGGGATATGTTGGTCGCGGGTTGTGTCTCTAATGGCAATACCGCCTTACCCTCGCCTTCTCTAAGCGCAAGGTAAGTGAGGCTATGGTGCAAGATTCGCTGTTGGCTATTCTCTTGATAAAGTTCTCCCATGCAGTAAACGCCATAGCTATCGGCCAATTTTTGGAAAACCTCAACCTCTTGGTTCCCATCGATAAAGTCGATACGAGAAGTGCAGTTGTAAATGAAGAACTGTTCTGGCCTATGAGAGGCGAGCTGCTGCACGCCCAGTCGTATTTGCTCTAGGGTCAAAGATGGATGGTCATAACAAAACCGGACCTCATCACCCACTTGGAACTGGCCGCTGAATTCTATCTCCCCACTTTCCGTTACCTTGAGCGGTAAGTGAATGTTTTGCTCTTTCGGGTCACCGACCATCAAGGGAAAGTTATGCAGTTGCTCAAAAGGCACTTCGAAGCCATCAGCGAGGTAACGATTGTAGAGTTCGCGAACAGGCATCCCATCCAGTTCCAACAACCGGTTCTCTTGAGCACCGGTCACTCGAAAAGTTCGACCAATCGGATTCCATTCAGTGTAATAACCCTTAGCGATGGAGAGCTCGACACTGTGCAACGCCAACATCACATAGGCATTTTCATAGCAAATGCCATCTAACATCACCCAACGTCCATTATCTGTGATGGTCGATGCTCCGCCGCAGATAGGTAATGAATACCTCGACTGCTCAAACGCTGAAAATAGATCTCGGCTATTTATCTGCAAGCGGTCTGCGAAACAGATGATGCTTTGAGTATTATCATTGCACTCAAGCTGTTGCCACATAGCGTGGCTATCGAGTAATGGTTGTTCGCTATATTCGACAACACCACAAGAGTAAGACGTCGCGTCAAAGCGGCTAACAATCAGATAAAGACCTTGGTGCAGGATGACACCTTGGCTGATGTAGTGGTTAGCACTGCAACCAATCAGTTTGGCATTGGGAAAAGTCGATTGAATCACTTGGCAGGCAGCCAAAACAGAACCTTTCTCGAAAGACGAAAACACCTGAATCAGTAGGCTTTCATGTTGATGAAAATCTATCTTTTCCAATTCACGTTGGGTTTGCTCAATGTCTTGTATCAGGAGAGAAGTCGACTGCATATTCACATTAATCGTTACGTTAATGATTTGTTATTGTGCTTATTATAGATAAGGCTTGCACGGAATACTTACGATCGTGTTATGAATAATGTGACCTTAGTTAGACATCATCCACTCCACCAAAAAGCAGTCATTAATGGCGGCGCAGTACTTTTATCGTCAGTAGTTACACAATGCTAGAAGCTTTAACTGCTAAAACAGTCGCTTAGGCTCACCAAAGTAGTACCCCTGCAGATAATCGACACCCATTTGCTCTGCTATCTCACAAACCTGTTGGTTATGGACAAATTCAGCGACCGTTTTGGCGTTGAACACTTGGCACAAACGAACCAACTGAGAAGCGATGTTTCTTTGTTTTTGGTCTTTGTCGATATTACGAATCAAGCTACCATCGAGCTTAATGATCTGCGGCTCTAGCTTGATAATTTCATCGATGTTGGAGTAACCAGAGCCAAAATCATCAACAATAATTCTCGCCCCGAGAGCACGGAAGTGATCACACACCTCAATCATGCGGCCATAATCTTTAATCTGTTCTGATTCTAAAACCTCTAAACCAAGTCGAGTAGGATCGTTCATACCACTGATCGCAGCCTCAAGCACCTCAAGCGTCTTGTCGCTCAACAAATCTTGTGGGGATAGATTGATAGAAAACGAACTCTGCTTATCTGCCATGTAGCCAATAGTGCTCTTAATCATGTGTCGACTAAGGCGCGTGTATAGGTGGGTGTCAGCAATGATAGGTAAGAACTTTCCTGGTGGCACAATAGTACCATCCGACTCCATGATTCTGACCAAACACTCTTGGCCAATCATTTCGTGCGTACCCGATTCCACAATCGGCTGTGAGTAAGTGATGATGTTCTGATCTAAAATTGCACGGCTCACACAGCTCAACCAACCAAGTTGCTCTTTTCGGTCCTCTTCGCTCACCTGAATGTCTTTGGCATTGGTGATATGGGTATTATTACGCACTCCATAGCGTCGAGCTTCGATCGCTTTCAATAAGATCTCGTCACCACTGTCGGTTAAGAAGTCACAACGACTAGCAAAGCCGCCACACAGAGAAACTGACAAGTAATCAATATCAGCCAAACCATACGGCTCAAAATTTATGTGTTCGATGTCATCGGCGAACTCAACGAAACCTTCTTTTATTTTCGCACTACCAACACTGGCATTAAAGATAATCGCCCACTCTCCGACACCAATACTGAACAGCTCTACTTTCACGCGAGGCTCTTTGACGACACGAAGCTGCAATCGCTCGATGAAGTGATTAGACAGATCAAGCAGTAACTGGTCACCCACTTGATAGCCGTATTTTTCGTTAACTTGATGGAAATTCGTGAGCTTTAACGTGAGTAAGTGTTCACTAAACAGAATAGTATTGAGGCGTTCTTTCAATACGATACGGTTCGGCAAACCAGTACGCGAGTCAATACGATAGCTTTCGGTTAAGCGACGCGCTTGTTGATGGAGTTTCTTTTCCATCTGAGTATTCATACTGTCAAGATCAGCGACTGCATTTCTGACAAGGTTAAGCAATGGCGACACGGTTGAGCCACACTGAAAGTCTTCGCAATGAAACTCTTTAATCTCGTCAGACTCGCGCATAGCGATATAAGTCAGGCTATGGTGCAGTATCTCTTGGCGGTCTTCATTACGGTATAGCTCCCCCATGCAGTAGGCACCACATGTATTCACTATCCCTTCAAATGGCTTGAGCTCAAGTTTACTGTCGATAAACTCAAGTCGAGATACACAGTTATAAATGATCACCGATTCAGGCTGATGCATGGCTAGCATCTCGGCCCCGTGGCGTACCTTTTCTGCAGTGAGAGATGGGTGGTTATAACAAAACTGCGCCTCTTCACCGACATGCCAAGGGCTATCAAACTCGATACTGCCATCATCATTAATACGTAGCGGCGTCGAGATACCCTTCTTTCTGCCAAGTTCTCGATAAAGCGGAAAGCTCATCAGCTGGCTAAAAGGAAGGTCTTTGCCATCCGCAAGGTAATGTTTAAATACTTCAATAGCCGGCTTGTCGTTCAATGCGTATAAGCGATTTCCGATTGCGTGTGTGACTCGTAGCTTCATCCCAATCGGGTTCCACTCAGAGTACGCGTCCGACCAAACCTTCAATCTTGGGTTAGTCAGAGCCACAGCAACACAGGCGTGCTGGTAGGTTTGCTCGTTATACATAACCCAACGGCCAAATTCATTCTCATGGCACAGTCCACCAGCTATCGGCAAGGCGTAAGGTAAATTTTCAAAAGCGCTATAAATAGGATAATCACGCCCTTCAACCTGATCACACAAGCTGATGACCGTTTTGGTGTCTTCTGTAAGGCGCAATTGAAAAGCTAAGTCTTGGCTGTCTTGATTTGGATTGCCGGAAAAAGGCTGGACCGCAGAAGTTAGATGGGTTTCGTTGAACTCACTGATGATAACTAAGGTGCATGCACTTTCAAGACAATTATCACAGATAACATGACGAGCACTCTGACCAATTAGCGTCGCATTGTTTAAACGATTGAGGGCAACACCCGCGATTTGACGAGCTAGATCTGAAGATTGTGCTGAGAAAATTTGAATAAGGTACTGTTTGCTGTCACACCATTCTCGCTGATCAAATTGAGCTCTAAATAACGCCTCAGTATTTGCGAGAAATGTAAATGTTTGCATGCCAACCCTTGTTCAAAATCGAGTGAAGTAATAACCCGCAACCACTGCTATGACTGAAATGAATCGATAAAAAGTAGTCGCCAATTATCCTAGCCTAATCAGGCTTTTATAGGCGACTAATGTAACAATTCACTATCGTAAATGCGACACAATAAGCTTACCAAGCCATTAAATTAGTCGCATAAGATCGCTAAGTTGGTCTATTTCAACATCAGGGAGCACACTCGCCTTAGGGGAGCGGTATAAATTGGAACCAGTGTCATTAAACCAGCACGCCTGGAAGCCATTTTGCTTGGCTCCATAGACATCCGTTTTAAGGTGATCACCAACATGAAGAATATTCTCAGCGTCGCAATCTAGGTGTTGCTGAGCTTTTTCAAACATATCTGGATAGGGTTTTGCTCTGCCATCAGGGCCGGCTTTAAGGATTAATTGAAAGTACTGCCCTAAGGCAATTTTGTGAGGGTCGACATTGCCATTGGTAATCGCAACCAGAGGAATACGTTGGCTAAGTTCAGACATCACTCGATGCGTTTCTTGAGGGACATCGACTTGATTACGCAACCACAAGGCATGCTCAATGCCTTCTCGAGCCGCTTGCTTTGCTTGCGGCAGGGAGTAACCCAATTGCAGCAAACCACTCTTAATCTGAGTTTCACGCCACACGGTGACATCATGTTTCAAAGCTGGGTTTTCAGATGCGACTTGCTGCTTAATGCCCTGCCACTCTTCAAGCGATAAAGAAGCCGACACTGGGTGCTTTTGATAAAGCCACTGTGCCATCTCTTTCTCAACCTTCATGATCACAGGCCAGTTGTCATACAGGGTGTCATCCAAGTCAAAGGTCATGGCTTTAATGGGCTTTAACCCTCGATAAATTCGCATAGTAAACCCTTAAATCTAATCTTTATTCTTCTTACGAGCTCTCGGGTGAGCCTGATCATAAGCCTGTGCTAAGTGTTGGAAATCTAAGTGGGTATACACTTGAGTCGTCGAGATGTTTTCATGGCCAAGCAACTCTTGAACAGCACGAAGATTCTGGCTCGATTCAAGCACATGCGTTGCAAAGGAGTGACGCAGTTTATGCGGGCTAATATGACTCGCGACAGATTGCTTCTTGCCCCACTCTTCCATGCGCTTTTGCACACTGCGGTGAGAGATACGAGTCCCAAGCTTAGAGACAAACAGCGCAGTTTCACCCGGTGAAGCCAATTCACCACGAACTTTGAGCCATTTATCGACCCACTCTTTAGCTAAACCAGAAAAAGGCGCTTTGCGTTCTTTGTCGCCTTTACCAATCACTCGAATTTCGCCTTGTCGACCTAACACATCTTTAAGATTGATGCCGACCAGTTCTGCCAGTCGTAATCCAGCACCATACATCACCTCCATCATCGCTCGATCACGAATCGACAATGGATCGTCCTCATTCACATCAAGCAGTTGACCCACTTCATCAACATCGAGGTTTTTAGGCAAAGGGCGTTGTTTGCGAGGTGCAGAGACACCTTTAGCTGGATTGGCGGTCATTTCGCCACGCAACACAAGGAAATCAAAGAAGCTGCGCAGTGACGATAAGCGCGTTGCAATGCTGCTCGCTTTCATTCCCTCACGCATGCCTTTACTGGCCAGTTGTCTGACCCACGCCGCATCGACTTGCCCCCAATCCTTTAGCCCTAGAGTGACTAAATGACCGGCCATGGTTTCAAGTTGTTGTTTGTAATTACGTTGGGTGTGTAGGCTGAGTCCCTTCTCGCTTCGGAGATACTCATAGAAGCGAGAAAGTGGCTTTTGAAGGCTGTTAGGAAGAGGTATTTTGGGCTCTAGGCTCATTATTTATCTGCCAAGGTAAGGTGTCCGCCAAATGAGCGACAACAAGTGCTAAATGGCGTAAAAAGAGCGTATCCATATGGGGTTGGAAATGTCCGCCATCTTCACTAGAAAAGGCGAGCAAACCCAATGGAGACTGCTTAGCAAGCGGTAGTACTACATAAGAGCCTAGCTCTGGAACTGGATAATCACCAAACAAATCGTGTCTGTCGGCTTTTCTCAAGCGTCCAAGATAAGCATCTTTGCCATTGAAATGGTTAAGCGAAAACTTAGAGTAACCCTCAGCACTCAACTGATAAAAGCCAGATTGCGAAAGAATACGAACATGAGCCTTAAGCCCAAGATCTAACGCTTTTTGTTCAACGGCTTTTATCACCTGCATGAAGTCACTGCATTTCAGCACTTGCGCTTGCAGATCCATAAACTCATAGAAGGTTTTATCGTTATTTGCTGCCAACGACATCAAGCCAGTGATCTCTTCTTCAAGCTCTTCGATTCGATGACGTTGGCGTTTAAGCTGAACCTCAACCAGAGAAACAGCGCCCTGCTCAACGTTATTGATAGCAAGGCGATCAACCAAATCTTTTCGGTCTTGGAAAAAATCTGGGTTATCACGTAAATATTCCGCGACCACTTCTGCGGTGAGTGCGTCGGCTTCAACGTAAGACAAAACCTATCCTTTATTTTTATGAATATATTTGTTTTGGGTCGTTATTAGCAAGAAAGTTGACCATCAAACACATGCGTTGCAGGGCCGGTCATAAACAGAGGTTTACCCGGGCCTTGCCAGCTAATGTGTAAGTCACCGCCTGGTAGACGAACCTTCACATTCTCAGCCAGTAAGCCTTGAGTGATACCCACTGCAACTGCGCCACACGCTCCGCTGCCACATGCCTGAGTTTCACCCGCGCCGCGTTCGTAAACACGTAGACGAACTTCTTCACGGTTAACGACCTGCATAAAGCCAGCATTAACACGCTCAGGGAAACGTTCATGTGATTCAAGTAGTGGGCCTAAGGTGTCCACATCAGCCGTGTCGACGTCATCAACCACGGTAACCACATGTGGGTTACCCATGCTTACCGCACCACAGAATAAGGTGTGTACATCCGTTCTTAGGATATACGTCTTCTCTGGCTGCTTGGCCTTGAATGGAATCTTGCCGGGTTCGAACTCAGGAATGCCCATGTTCACCGTGATCAGGTCATTCTCTTCAATCTTGAGAACCATTTTACCTTTCTTGGTACTCACGTTGATGCTGTACTTATTCGTTAAGCCTTTCATGCGAACGAATCGTGCAAAACAACGTGCACCATTGCCACACTGCTCCACTTCACTGCCATCCGCATTGAATATGCGGTAATGGAAATCAGTTTCTGGATCATAGGGAGCCTCAACCACAAGTAGCTGATCAAAGCCCACGCCAGTGTGACGATCCGCCAAGCGACGGATCAAATCTGGAGAAAAGAAAATATTTTGAGTAATGCAGTCCACGACCATGAAATCATTGCCCAAACCATGCATTTTAGAAAAGTGGAAGTGCATAACGCTTAAAATTACTCCGGAAGAATGTTTTCAAGTTCCCACAGACTCGTAAGCTCTTCACGCTGACGAACCAAGTGAGTTTTATCGCCATCCACCATCACTTCAGCCGCACGCGAACGAGTGTTGTAGTTAGATGACATCGCGAAGCCATAAGCACCCGCTGAACGAACTGCTAGCAGATCACCTTCTTCAAGAACAAGGTCACGATCTTTACCTAGGAAATCGCCTGTCTCACAGATTGGGCCAACCAAATCGTAAGTCACAGTTTCACCCTGACGAGGGCTCACAGGAACAATATCCTGCCAAGCTTGGTAAAGTGCTGGGCGCATTAGATCGTTCATTGCTGCATCGATGATGGCAAAGTTCTTGTGCTCTGTTGGCTTGAGGAACTCGACTTTCGTTAATAATACACCAGCGTTAGCAGCAATCGCTCTTCCAGGCTCGAAAATCAGCTCTAGATCAGAATGATTGTCTAAGCGAGCCAATAAAGCTTTCGCGTAGTCAGAAGGCTGTGGTGGTAATTCATCACGATAAACCACACCCAAGCCGCCACCGACATCAAGGTGTTTGATGTTGATACCGTTAGCACGTAGCTGGTCGATCAGCGCAAGCAGGCGATCGGTTGCATCGATGAAAGGTTCGATATCCGTTAACTGAGAACCAATGTGGCAATCAATACCATGGATAGACAAGTTATCGAGTGTTTTTGCAAACTCATAGACAGCAGGAGCACGGTCGAAAGCGATACCAAACTTGTTATCACGCAGACCAGTAGAGATATAAGGGTGAGTGTTCGCATCAACGTCTGGGTTGATACGCAGTGAAATCGGCGCTTTAACACCAAGCTCACCAGCTACTTTATTCAGTCGCTCTAGTTCTGGTTCAGACTCTACGTTGAAACACTTAATGTTCAACTCAAGCGCACGCTTCATTTCAGCGGCTGTTTTACCGACACCAGAGAATACAACTTTTGCTGGATCGCCACCGGCAGCAACCACACGCTCTAGCTCACCGCCAGAAACGATATCGAAGCCAGAGCCCAAACGAGCCAAAGTATTCAACACGCCAAGGTTTGAGTTAGCTTTAACGGCATAACACACCAAGTGCGGATGCTCACCAACCGATGAATCAAACGCATTCCAGTGGCGTTCTAATGTTGCACGAGAATATACATACAGCGGTGTACCATATTGCTCTGCTAGTTGTGAAAGTGCGACGTCCTCAGCCCAAAGCTGGCCATCTTCCTGATAGTTGAAGTAATCCAAAGTTCTTATCCCTTATAAATAACGATTTCTGCGTGTTTTCACTTATTGTGATTGTTCGGTTTGCTGAACTTCATCAGGATCGTACAAAGGACCCGTTTGACCACAACCAGAAAGTCCAATAACGGACATCATAAATAGAGCAGTAATTAATTTTTTCATTTTGCATATCGTGATTATTAACTCAATGCCCCCTATAATCGCACCACACTCAGGAAAAGCAATAGGATAGAAAGGATGAACGAGACTGAATTTCATCAGCTGGTCGATATACAGATGCAAAACATCGAAGAAGCTATCGATGAATCAGAGGCAGATATTGATTACGAAGTGACTGGTAACGTGATGACGCTGGAGTTTGAGAACCGCAGCCAAATCATCATTAACCGCCAAGAACCAATGAAAGAAATCTGGTTAGCGTCTAAATCTGGTGGCTTTCACTTCAAGCTAGTTGACGACAAGTGGACATGTTCAAAGACGGGCATGGAGCTGTTTGAGATGGTTAAAGAAGAATGCGTGAAGCACGCAGGTGAAGCGATCGATTGGGTCTAATCATTTGTAAGCAAAACTAAAAAGGAGTGAATCAATCACTCCTTTTTCAATATCAATCGGGCTTAGTAAGACTAGATGTTGACTATCTTTGAGCTCCGAGAAGCTAAAGTTGCATCGTTACGATAAGGCACAACGTAAGAATTGCCTTCTTCAGGATGAACGATTTGGTAGTACTGAGGTAGGTTAAAGTTAATCAACTTAGACGACATCTTCGACTCATCTTTTACCGATGTGTAGAAAGAATTCACGCTCGCGATCATCTCATCTTTTTCACCGCTGTACTGGTGGTAGACCTCAACTTGGTTCGACTCGTCCAATACATAAATATTGAAGCCTTTGTCGGTATCTTCGAAAAAGAACTGAATCAAGCCCTCACTCGCAAAACCATCCACCACTTCTGGTAGCTGATACTCTTGCTCTTTATCGAGCATCAGTAAAGGTGAGCCTTTGAGCTTATTGGTTGAGATGCTACGGTAGAAATCGACCGAGTTTTCCAACATCTGTACCGACACACCACGACGTTCGAAGAACAGACCAAACATCTTATTAGCTAAACGAATAGCCTTAAAGCGGCGGCGCTTCTCGGGTTCAATCGGTTTCAATCGTAAATCGATACACTCAGCAAGCAGTTGATACACCATGTTACGCATCACACCACGCAGGTTTTTGCTGTAACAGAACACATCAACCGATTCTGGCGGTAAAGCATCTTGGTGCATTTTGCCAAGCACCGTCTTCAGCGCATCCAGCATTGCCGTATCACCTTGAAAATGCAGCGTACGTACTTCATGCCAAGAGTTACGATAAACTAAGTCGACACTGCCGACTAAGCTCTTACCTTCCTCACCAAAGCTGAAGATATCGGCGTTCTTGAGGTCCACTTTTAATGCACGACCACTTAATTCAGACGTCGGGTCATTTTCAAAGTTGATGAACATCGCTAGCTGGCTTATCTCACACGGGCTCGCCAGTGCTTGCATACTTGGGCGACGCTTACGCAAAGAAAACGTATTACGCAGGTCGCTCACCATTTGATAGAACTTATCGATATCGATGTGAGCGTCACGTACCACAGAGTGCAAACGTGTCGACTCGGTAATCAAGCCATTAAAAAACGACCATGCTACCAACTTACTCAAGTACTCATGGTGCTCTAGAGAAGGCTGACCAAGAATGCGGTGTGCAACCAGTGGCTGCTTATACAAGTACCAACCTGCTTTATTCGACTGACCCTGACGAACTTCGATGAAGCTCAAGTCGGGTTCATGCAGATCCGGAGAGATTTGTGGGTTCAGCAGTGTCACTTTACCTGGCAATACCTCAAACGCAGCGTAAAGCTTACGTGCCAAGATGCTGATATCTTGTGGACTGATTGCCGAAGTGATGTCGTTACGACGCGCAAATTGAATCAGATTACGATAGCTCAGCATCAAGGCATCAAGCAGTGCATGGTGCACCACTTTAACCTGCTCAACCTTCCAGTTACGGCGGTTATCGAGCTCAGCAATGGTTTCATGTCCCCAATTCCAAGATTTAGTCATCTCGGTTAAGGCTTCACGACGCCACGCAACGGAGCCAATGCCCGCATCTCGTGACAACTTCTCGTGGGTCTTAAGATAAAAACAGCGCCTCACCAAGTCCAATCGAGTATGGTCGTTAATACGCTCTAGGTAGCGCGTTACCTTCTCAAGCATCAGATAGTAACTATCCATGCCATACAGATCCGGTTCATCCGCGAAGAAGCGACGCTTGGTATCAATACTCAGCAGTTGGGTGTTTGGGTATTCCCATGAATAGGCTTCTAACAGGATCGCCTTCAAAACCGATTTATACGGTGAGTCGATACTCTTATAGAGCTGCCACAGGTTTGAACCAAAGTACTCTTCAGCGGGAATGCGATTCAGCTTGCCGAAATCGATCCACTGCGAGCAATCAAGATAGCCATCCTGACACAAACCTTGAACATACTCGTCGTAACACTCTTCCATTTCTGGCGGAATGATTTGCCACAACAAACGCTGACCAGCCAAACGAACCGCAGAGCGATAAAACTCATCAAGCAATAATAAGTGCTGTGAAGAACCACAGTTATCGCCGGTCATCTCTTCTGAATGGTTCGAACGGAAACGCTCTTCATCCATCAAGAAGAAGTTCGCTTCTACTCCCAAGGTTTCAGCCCAATCGGTAATCAAGAGACACTTGTTGGTTAGGCTATCGCGAGAGGCGCCATCCATATCCGGGGAAACACACACCCAGATATCAAGATCACTTGAAGTGCTTTGACCAATAGAAGAAGTACTACCCATGGTGTACAAGCCAAGGATTGCTGGTTCATCCGTCTCGGTGAGTTTGCCACCCAGCGTTAATTCGGTATCAGAGACAAATTGCTTTTGGAATTCATTAAGCGTGAAGCTACGAATTCCAAAAGGAACTTGTTGGTCATAATAACCAGGCATCATCGGGTGATTGAAGTGAAGCAGTGCGGGAATAAGGTTGAATACTCGCTGGCCTTGCACATTCATCAACGCCAACGCACGATCAATGCGCTGCTGATTTAGATTGTCTAATCGTTGAATCAAAGTTTGAGTGTAAGCCTGCAAGGTAAGTCCTTGGTTTGAGGTTAAGTGCAGTTCTGTTTAGTTACTGAACGAAAGGAGCAACAAAACGTGATCAATTTAACACTTTTACCCTTAATGGTAAAGCAAAGGAACCCGTCATACTGGTCAATTCCTTGATGACAGAAAGTTAAACTCACGGCGCCGTAGTGTCCTCTTTATTGACTATTTCTAATAATAGCCCATGTTTCAAATGAGATACTAATCACACTATTTTGGTGAACTCATGAAAATCTCTCAGCTATCAAAGTATGGAATGATCAAACAGTAAGAATTCTCGCCTCATAATGGTAGGATTAGGCTATTACAGAACCTATATCGGAAACACCATGACAAATTCAGCACCAATCCGTATCGCGACCAGAAAAAGCCCTCTTGCCCTTTGGCAGGCATACTTTGTAAGGGATGCACTGCAAGCTGCTCACCCTGGTTTAGAGGTTGAGTTGGTAACTATGGTGACCAAAGGTGACATCATCCTCGACACTCCGCTTGCTAAAGTGGGTGGTAAAGGACTGTTCGTTAAAGAACTTGAAGTAGCAATGCTAGAAGGTCGTGCTGACCTAGCCGTTCACTCAATGAAAGATGTACCTGTCGACTTCCCTGAAGGTCTAGGTCTGGTAACGATTTGTGAGCGCGAAGATCCGCGTGACGCTTTCGTATCAAACACTTACAACAACATCGACGAACTCCCACAAGGTGCTGTCGTAGGTACATGTAGCCTGCGTCGCCAATGCCAACTGTTAGAATACCGCCCTGACCTCATCATCAAAGAGCTACGCGGCAACGTTGGAACTCGTCTAGGTAAACTCGATGATGGTCAATACGATGCGATCGTACTGGCTGCTGCAGGTCTTAAACGTCTAGAGCTAGAAGAGCGTATTCGTAGCTTCATCGAACCAGAACAGTCTCTCCCTGCTGTTGGCCAAGGCGCTGTTGGTATTGAGTGTCGCCTTGATGACGAGCGTCTGATTAAACTCCTTGAACCACTGAATCATAAAGACACGGCTGATCGTGTACTGTGCGAACGTGCAATGAACCTTACCCTAGAAGGTGGCTGTCAGGTTCCTATCGGCAGCTACTCATTATTAGATGGCGAAAACATCTGGCTACGTGCATTAGTTGGTGAACCGGACGGTTCTAAGATGGTTCGTGGTGAGATCTCTGGCCCTCGCAAAGATGCAGAAGCACTTGGCGTGACTCTGGCAAATCAATTGCTGGATGATGGCGCGAGAGAGATCTTAACCAAGCTCTACGTTGACCAAGAATAATCATGACAGTGTTGGTGACTCGTCCCGGTTCAGAGGGACAATCGCTTTGCCAACAACTAGCGGATGAAGGGGTTCAAGCAATCCATCATCCGCTGATTCGTATCGTGGATAATCCCAACTCTGCGGATTTAAGCACCCAGCTTAATAACAGCGATATCATTATTGCAGTCAGTCACCACGCCGTGGCGGCTGCCCAAAGCATCCTTTCAAAAACCTCATCCATTTGGCCTACTTCGCCGCTTTATCTTGGCGTTGGTCAAAAAACTGCGCACGTTTTAAGCAAAGTCTGTAAACAAAAAGTAAACTATCCTCAAGTTAGTGATAGTGAACATCTTCTTAAACTTACTGAACTTAATGGCGTAGAAAATAAGTCCATTTTGATACTACGTGGTAATGGTGGGCGTGAGCTCATTAGAGATTCTCTACTCAATCGAGGTGCACAAGTCTCTTATTGTGAGACCTACCGTAGAGAATATATTCCTATTAGCGACCACAATACCTATCAAACATGGATAAACAAAAAAACGTCCAAAGTTGTCATCACTAGTCAGGAACAATTGGAGTATCTCTGCTCAATTACCCCTGATGAGTATTTGGCTTGGCTTTCAACAAGACATCTATTTGTCCCAAGCCAGCGCATTGTAGAACGAGCACAACAACTCGGCTTCTCGAATGTGACCAATACTCACAGTGCTACGAACCAAATATTACTGGCTGCTCTCCGGCCCTAGCTAGAAACAGGAAATAAGCATGACAAGCAAAAAAAATAATGAGCATATTGAACCTGAAAAGAAACAAGATACTCAGCCAGTAGTTGTTGAAAACGAAAAAGCTGACTCTACAGAGACAAAACAACCTGAACAGAAGCTTGATGCCTCTGCTTCAAATACCGCTAAAAATGAGCAGCCTCAAGCTGAGCATAAAGAGCAAATAGAGAAAGCAGAAAAGCAAGGTAAGCGCGGTGTCAAACTAGGCGCTATTGCGATCGCTATTTCAATTATCTTCAGTGGCGGTATCGCATTTCAAATGCAGCAAAAGAGCGCTGAATACTCGGCTCAAATAGCCGCTCTTCAAGCACAACTTCAAAATACCCAATCTGCGGTAAATAAAGACCTACAAACCATCAAGCAAGAGACTATCCAAGAAGCCTCACACGCGGTGGAGAAAACTCAGGTCGTGCAATCTCAACAGCAGAAGAGCATTCAAAGCCTGCAGTTAGCAGTGGCTGACGTGAAAGGTCGCCGCCCGAATGACTGGTTACTTGCCGAAGCCGATTACCTTGTGAAACTAGCAGGACGTAAACTGTTCCTCGAGCATGATGCCGTTAGCGCAACCAAGTTAATGGAAAGCGCCGATCAACGTATCGCAGCACTGAATGACCCGAGCTTAGTGTCACTGCGTCAATCAATGACCAATGACATTACCAAGCTTCGCACTATTCCTCTGATCGACCGTGACGGCTTAGTTCTGCGTATCACAAGCTTGCAACAGCAAGTCGATACACTGCCGCTTGCCAATGCGATTCTTCCGGAAGCTGCGGTTGTTGAGAAAAAAGCGGTATCGCAAGATATTAATGATTGGCAGAACAACCTGATGACGTCGATGAAAGACTTCTCAGAAAACTTCATTACCTTCCGTAGTCGTGATGGCGAAGTTATCCCTCTACTCTCTCCTGAACAACACTTCTACCTGCGTGAAAACATCAAAGGTAAATTAGAAACCGCGATTCGCGCCGTCTACAAAGAACAAGGTGAACTCTATAGCGCAGCTCTTAATACCGCTAGCGAGTGGTCGAAAGCGTATCTAAACCAAGATAACAACTCAGTGATTGAATTTGAGAAAGCGATTAAACAGCTAAGTGAACAGAACATCTCTGTGAAATACCCTGTAAAGCTTGAATCTCAAAATGAGTTGTCAGATGTGATACGTGAGCGCCTACGTCGTGAAGTCACCGTTATGACCACGGAGGAAAAATAATGATTCGTTGGATTTTTCTTTTTCTCGTTCTAGGTGCTGGGTTAATTGTTGGTACTCAGTTCTCTGGTCAACAAGGCTACGTTCTGATCTCAATTGCGAATAAGACTATTGAGATGAGCGTGACAACACTGGTTATCTTTGTCATTGCTCTTCTAGCGGCTCTATTCGGCTTAGAGTACCTATTTAAAAAGCTTATGTACGCAAGCTCGACAACTTGGAACTGGTTCAGTGTTCGTAAGCTGAAACGTTCTCGTCGTTATACCAATGAAGGCATTATCAAGCTACTTGAAGGTGACTGGAAAGGCGCTGAGAAGAAAGTAACTCGTTGGGCTAACCATCACGACATGCCTCTACTTTGTTATTTAGTCGCTTCTCAAGCGGCACACGAACAAGGTAATACAAGTGAGCGAGATAAGTACATCGAGCTTGCTAGCCAACAGGACGACTCTCTACTGGCGGTTGAGCTAACTAAAGCTAAACAGCAAATCAGCGAGTCAAACTACGAAGCTGCATTCGATACACTTTCGACCCTAAAAGGCACATACCCTAATAACACTGCTGTACTTGGCCTGTTAAAAGCCACTTACTTGCAACTGAAGTTATGGCAGCCATTGCTAGAGTTAACTCCTAAATTAGTTAAGAACAAACTTCTAACAGCTGATGAGCAACGTGAATTAGAACAGAAAGCACAATGTGGGCTACTTCATGATGTGGCACAACAGCAAGGTAGCGAAGGTTTAATCAGCCATTGGAACAAGCTTTCAAGAAAACAGAAACAAAGTTCGCACCTTGTATCCTGCTTTGTGAAGCAACTGATCGCTCGCAAAGCTGACTCAGAAGCCTTCACTGTGATCAAAGAGAACATTGCAAAGAGTGGTTCAAATGAGCTCTACATGTTGCTTCCAGAGCTGAACCTAGCCGATCACCACCCAGTAGTGGTCATGCTAGAACGTGCAATCAGTAAAGACAGTGGTAATGCCGAAGCACACAGCGCGCTGGCTCAGTTCTACCTAAGAGAACAGAAGTGGGCGGAAGCACAAAGCCACTTTGAGAAAGCCCTAGCACTTCGTTCAAATGTTTCAGATTACGGATACCTATCTGACGCACTAGAAAAGCAAAACTTAACGAAAGCAGCTCACGAGGTTTCTCGTAAAGCGCTCGCTCTAGTTCAACCAGCTTAATTTAAAGTGTCTCAAACTAAGCCGATGCCTAGCATCGGCTTTTTTGTATCTGTTACTTATCCATAGATAACTTCTACAATAGCTATAAACCAAACTCATCGAACCCTTACCTTCCCAATGCTAACAAACCAACTAACCATGAAATTGCTCAACTGGGCTTCTCAAACACACGGAGAACGACTTTAGTTGTGTCTGTACGTAGTTTTACCATTCTTATAAACAAGTCCTTATAAGAGGTTCGAGAGAAGTCATAGAGAAAAGTGACACCTTTAAGCCCAAGATTAAATGAGTCTCACCTTGAAAGAAGGCGTTTAAAGATATTTACCCGCAGACAGATACCCACTTTAAATCACGCTGAATTAACAATTAAATAGCCATCAACGTTCCAACTATAAACCGTTATAACCGGGGAGTTCACGTAACTGCCTGTAGATTAATCTATTAAGTAGAGGGAGATAGCAAGAGTTACCGACCAACAAAACCTTGTTATTAGAAACGAGGCATCTTTATCAGCCAGTTCAAATTAGTAGGAGATAGAGCTCTCAAGACGCTCAGGAAAAGTTAATCAACGAACCAATAGCCACTAGCATTACGTATCCTAATTGTGTTGTTAAAATTCAGCGGCGCACAAGTTTAAGAAACACCTATTAACATTTGTCAATCAGACGTTAATTTGCCTTCATTAACGAGTTAAGATCTCATAAAAGAAACCCAAAATATTTGATCGAAAAATACGCCAAATATATAAGAGAACAAAACATCCAAGAACGTAATCATTTCATGTGGTTATTGATACTTACTTTATTAAAACCAAGCTGTTAGCAAAGACTCTTAAGCAATGTAGAATGCTGCTATCGATTCAAGCAAGGAGCGTGGAATGATGAAAGTGAGTATTGTTGGTTTAGGCAGTCTTGGAGGATTTCTCGCCGCTCAACTGTCTTCTTTTCCCGATATTCAAATCCAATGGGTCTATAGAAAGAGTTCCATCAGGCAAGACGAACAGGTGTTACTCACCTATCCGGAAACCGATGAGCCACTAATCGGTCAAGCACACGCCACCAGCTACGGGTTAGAACAGGTGACAGGTGATGTCGTGTTTATCGCAACCAAGGCGCACGATAACAGGGCCTTATTCGAGCAAGCCAAAGCCTGGACAAACAAAACGATCGTTTTACTCCAAAATGGCATTGGGGAAGATGAAAAACTCGCTCAAGCACTCGATTCAAGTAACGCTATCATCAGCGCAATCACTCATTTAAAAGCCAGTTACACCACCGCCCCTTATCAGGTCACTTTGCACAATCAGTTACTGGACTGTGTTTACGCCGTTCATCAAGGCCACGCTAACCCGTATCTAGACTCAATATTGAGTCACGCCTTTAATGAGGTAAAACGCGAAACAAGCACTTATCATGCGAGGCTGCCAAAACTTATGATTAGCTTCGCTGCTAACGCTGCGTCGTTTATCTTTGATTCAGACATGTATGACCGAGCCAATAACGCCAAGTGTCGCGAGTTAATGCTAGAAATTGAACAAGAGTTCTTAGCTCTGTTTGATGCTTTGTCTATTCCGCATCCCAAACTCACCATTTCTGAGCTGCTCTCTTTACTGGACGCACCAAGTTACGAAGGGGCTTACTTTAGTATGAAAGAGGACTTCGACAGTGAAAAACAAGTTGAGTTTGAAGCCATTTTCCAAGCTACACGAAGCTTAGCCGCCCTTCACCACGTGCCGTTCACTCGTGGTAATCAAGTTTGTCACACGCTGGAGAACTTGCTGAGAAAGTAGAATGACGTGAATCGCTATCGCAATAGGTGCGTAGCGCTTACATTGATCATTTTGAAGAGGTCTCTAGATGCTGAGATCTTCAAGCAAATCTGATTTAGTGTGTAATCTAGCTGGCAGTTGAATGTGAGGTAAGTCAGGAGATAAACGTTCAGTTTTTATGGAAACTAAATGTGCAACTCGCTGAGCGATGCCATCTAAATCTTGAGCTGATGTAGCAATAAGTGAGCGTGAAGATTTTAGTAATGCAAGTGTGCCTTTAGTTCCATCGACTCCGGCCACTTTAATTCTTTCGGAATAGCCTAGCTTGTCTATCATTTTAGTGATAACCAGAGTAGGTCTATCCCAAGCTGACCAAACACCAGAGATCTGTTCACCTTTATCAGATTTTATAACGTCAGCTAACTTCTTTTTTAAGATTTGATGGCCTAAACTACTATCATAATCTAGTGTCTGGGACACCTCGATGTGACTGTGAGTTGCAAACTCAAATTTTGCTACTAATTCACGCTCGTAAATCATAGGGTGCGCATTCGAACCTATTATTACTATCTCACCTTTAGTTTCAGCTGCCAAATAAGCGGCACTTTCTCGAGCCATTGATGCATTATTACTACTTACGCTTGCAGTAAGATAAGGACAATCCATAGAGTCCATACCAATAATAGGAATGCCTTGGTCACTAGCCATATCCAAATATATTTCAATTGGTCTAATGTCATTCATGACGACAATCGCAGTTGGTATTAATTTTGACATTAGGAGTTCACCAAACTCTATGGGGTGTCGAGTCACTTTCATATTCCAACCGTAGTCTTGGGATAAAAATGCTAGCTTTTTCACAAGTATTGCCTTAGACGAATCTCCTACCCAAGGCGAGTGAACTAACAAGTTTACTTTTTGTTGAGGAATACTACTTTTGAAAATTCGCTTTAATTTTTTTATCATAATAAAGTGAGTGAAAAGTTCTTCTAAATTATGAATACCGTATATTTTTTCATATAAGTTAACCAGTCTTTAAAACTAATTAATCTTTAACACACCAACCAGAAGTTAAAGGCTAAAAACGAAAAACTTGATTAATTTGACTAGGTAATTTCATGCGCAAAGGAGATTTTGATTCAGAGGATAAACGCCACCTGTTCTGATAACTTCCTCGAACCTCCTTGTAACATATCGGACAACAATGATGCTTGGCTGCAAAATGAGCTTTAGGAGTCTGGGTAAACCGGTACTGGTGGACAGGACAAATAATGGTTACTGCTGTCCTGCTGTTCACATATTCTACCAAGGAGTAATCATAGCGTTCTCCCCAGCGTTGAATAGCTTTCTGGATGAACTTTTCTTTAGTATCTTTGGTTATAGGCATGAGTTTGAAATTCTTTTGAACATTGAATCAAATTACGGTGCAGTCACCAAGCATCCATGCTCAGTATTCTGTCAGGCATGACTTACCGTTACTTTTTCCACTAACGCTTTTGGTCGGTTGTATAACTCAAGCAGCAATACAAATGCAGCAGCGAAAATGGGTAAATGCCCTTCAATTTCATGGGCACCATGGATAAATGATGTAGTTATGAATGCAAACGCTAACATCACCATCACGAGACGGTTAGCAAAGCCAAAAGCTAGCAGCAGCCCAAGCAGCAACTCACATAAACCGATAAAGTACACAAAGTGGAGATCCGAAATCACGCTCAAACCAATGCTTGGGAAGAAATTATAAAATGGGAACATTTCAATAAATACAAGAGCCAAACCTGGATAAGCTAGCTTCTCTGTGTATGCCAAAATAGCCAACTGCAAACCAATTCCAATTCGTAGTATGATCAGTGCGATTTTCCACATGTTCTCACTATCCAAATTCAAAGCTTCAACCAGCCTTTGGTCGTTCTTCGAGATGTAGTGTCCAGTTAACAACATAAACATACCTACAGCGATAAACTCAAACAGGTAGTTGACAGTAATAACTGCGGGAATATTTACACCCATAAAAACCGTTGTCAGGAGAATAAAAAATCCCGAAAGCGAAATACTAATACAAGCAGATAGCACTATTAAACCTTGTAAAATCACTCCAGCTGTTATCCATTCACTTGGTAAATTAATATTAGGTGCTATGAAGCCCCCTCTGATAACCAGTAATAAAAAAAACAGCACAGTCAGGCCAGAGAATACCCCTGAATATAGAGCTCTACTGCCATTGACTGGTTTTGCAATAAGCCAGTTAACAGCACCTAATCTGTCACTGTTATGGGAGACAAGAACACCAAGTAATGCACAACTGCACACCAATAAAGTAATACTGTAATACACCCAATCCCATGCAAAGGAGACCTGTTTCATCTCCTCAGGGGCAACAAACCATTGGACATGCGCGAATGATGTCGAAGGCAGTATTAAAAGTAGTAACGTAAACCATTTATATTTATTTGGGATTCGATGGGGGGATATATTCATCATTTAGGGCCTGCAAAAATAAAATTAATTGTTTTCTTTGATGAGGCAATAGCCTCAGCGGCGTCACATCTGTATGCACTAAAGGATATTCGTAAGGGTTAATGTAAAAATCGATAACCTCTTCCAAACTTTTGAATCGACCATCGTGCATAAAAGATGGACTACCTGCTAAATTTCGAAGTGATGGAACCTTAAATGCTCCTTTTAAATCTGAGCCTTCAAACCTCGCGTATTGAGCGTGACCACAATGTTCTGGATCCTGCCAATTTTGACACTGGTAGATGGAATCCTGATACTTCTTTCCACCGGCAATGCGATCATGTTGTTCGTCTCGCCCAGTTCCGATGGCGAAAAAGCCTCCATTAGTGAATCGCGGCCCGCTATGGCAGTCAATACACCCCGTTTTTTCAGAATCGAAAAACAAGCGCATTCCAGCAAGTTCGTCACTCGTAAGCACATCACTATTTTGTTCCACCTTAATCAAATGTCTATAAACATACTCATCAAAACGAGTCCAATAGTGATTTATTGTAGAGACATAGGATTCAATTACTTTCCCCACTTCAACTGCTTGTTGCTCTGAGTATTCACTTTGCCCACATTGAGTTAGCACTGAGGCGTATTGTTGCCCGTATGTATCACAAACATATTTAACCGCCTCTAGAGTGGATAAATCATGGTCTTTTGTTATTGCTTCTAAAGCCTGAGCCCATAACGAATCAGCTCTTCCATCCCAAAAATACCAGTCTTGCTCAGCAACTCCGCGAAGGCTCAATGCACGGATTGGCGACCCGTTAACTTGTTCTGATAGGTTATCCACATCCTGAAAATTGTGTTCAGGCACATGACAAGATGCACAACTTATATCTTTACCCCTGCTCAGACCTAGGTCATGAAACAACCGTTCACCAAGTTTGGCTTGCAATGAAAGCCCCTCTTTCCTCTCGGCACGATAATGAACATCTAGCATCGTTCGCTTTAGCAACGTTTCCTCGTAGGGTGTAATAGGCTCTGAAATGACTTCAGGAGAGGAGCTCAACCATGTACCAATAACAAGTGCGGAACTAACGAACATCAAAAGACAGAATACGAACCGTTTCATTGTCTCGACTAATCTGTATTTTCCATTTCCCTGGCATATTAAACATTAAACCCTTCACTACACATTGCTGTTCGCCCGTGCCACTAACCACTGGGTTAGTGGGTAGACCGTGATTGTGACCCAACATATAACCAGAAACTTTTAGGTTCTCACAGTCGGTATCGGGCTTTTCAAATTTAAAGGCGTATATAGTATTGGTAGCCATACTTTGTGCTTCGTTTTTAGCAAACACGTCAAAAGAGTAAAACAAGCACATAGCCCCTATAGACAGCACGATAACAAGCATATTCATGGTTTCAGTCTCACCCTATTTTGAGCTCCGCGAGAGTAATCCAATTGCGCGGTATAGACAGTATCTTTGTTCCACGACACTATGACTTGGCCATCGTGAATACCAAGGCTAGGAAAACCTGTTTTCCGATCTAGACTGAGTATATCAAGGGTGTCGGAATCTATGCGATTGCCATCCAAATGGTATCGGTCTACTTTAAGTTCAGCTTTACCACCGTTTACCGCTAAGTAACTAACAATCACATGACCATCATGTAGTACGGTATCGACACGGCCAATCGTTTGTTCAGATACTGTGATACTTTTTCCAAACGTTTTGCCATTGTCCAGAGACACCGCGAGCTTAACTTGCGGCTGTTCATTAGGCGCAGTAAACCACACCAATGCTACATTCTTGCCCGATGCTGCGAGCGAGGGTCCATTGACAGGACACCCGGCTATGCTCCAACTATCTTTAGGGACACTTTCTGAGTGCAACCACTTCCCGCCGACTAGGCGTTGAACACGGATATCTCGGATTTCGTCATCACTGCGATCTCGATAAGCGACAATGATCCCTTCTTCCGTTGTCGCCGCAGCTGTAGTACAACAATCGCAAACGCGTTCATCCACCAACCATTCTTGGTTTATTTTTCCACCTTTGAACATAGCAGCTCTCAGTGTCATTGCTCCGCTATGTCCATGATGGTTACGCTGATCATCGCCATGTTCAGTTGGTGATTTGGTGTTACGACCGTCTAACCACGTAATGAACGTCTCTAAGCCGCTTTGCTGCATAGAAACGAAGCCATGTTCGGCATCTACACCGTCACGGTGCGGGGTAAAAGGCTGGGCCCAGCTTTCCCCACTATCTTCTGAATAAGTGACACGAACTCGATAATCGTATTTACCTGAGTTGGTTTTCTCCAACCAGTGAGCGCGAACTTTATCCCCATCAACAAGTACACTTGGGTAATCCGCCCAATTATTGAACCAGTTACTGCCACTCAAAACCGTTGTCGGCACATTCCATTCATTTCCTTCAAGTAGAGAGTATTTTAAAGTCGCGACAGAACCTTCAACCTCGACCCAAGACAACACAGTTTGTTGGCCGTTCGAGTATAGACGAGACATAGCCGCTCCCTCTTCAGCTGGCGTAGCAACTAGACTAACCTCTGTGGCAAAGCTGGTATTAGGTAATATACAGGCAAGGCTAAGTAGAAATTTCTTCATAGTCTAGAGCCTCTTATCGCGAAATTTTAGCGCGTGCATAATATCGGTATAACTCTGTGCACCGTAAAGGGCCTGAACGACTTGTCCCTGAGACATTATGTATGTGGTTGGCAATACAGGAGGTAGTCGTGTATCGTGCTTACCTTGTTTGTACACTGGGTACTCAATGCCCAGATTTTTGATGACTTTTTGCGTGTACTGATCGCTATCTTGGTCAAAGTTTATACCTGCTACACTCACACCTTGTTGACTAAGTTTGTTTAGAATTTTTGCTTCTTTACGGCAAGGTTTACACCACTCAGCGAAATAGGAAACGACGTTAATTTCATTATCATGTTCACTATTAATAAAAGGCGAGGCTTTTACCATAACTGGTGATAGCACCAAAAAAAGAGTTAGATACTGGGCATATTTCATAATTTTGAGTTTCAAATGCGAAGAAAAGAAAGCGGCCATTTAAGCCGCTTTTATTAGATGGCTATAGACTAATCAGTCTAATTTTTTCCACTGCTGAGCGACCCAAGCAGGATCCGCAGCAACACCTGGCTGGAATCCATCAGTGTTACAATGCGCAGCCCAAGCACCGAAACATTCGTACACACCTTCATTCTCAAACTTAACGACATCACCAGCAACATAGCGACCAAAGCCATCTGGGTATACGTAGTTAACATCTCCCGCGGGTTCAACCAAATTGAAGTCCAGCGTTTCTTGGCCGACTAGCTTACCCTCACTGTTTCTGGTTTTTACTACCAACATATGATGACCTGGCTCAGACTTAGAAAGTTCAAGCTGAGGATTTACAGACTCCCCATCTTTCACTGCATCTTCCCAATGGGCTAAAGTATCACGGTTGTGGTTGTACGCCGTAATCTCGACTTGTGCATCACCCTGAGAAGCCAATGCCAAATCAAGAACCGTTGGTGTATCGTCAATCAAATATTCATTATCCAGTCCTGAAACCTCAGTCTTAATTTCGGATTCTGGGACATCAATGTCGTAACCAATTTCAACACTAACTAAGCCTTGGTCTTTATTTACATACACTGGGTTAGCGCCATAAGCTGGAACAAGCTCTCCTTCAACTAGAGCACCCGCTTTAATGTATCTCTTACTGCCGTCTTGCTCTTGGTTCACTTTCTTAGCAAGTTCGTGAGCCCAATTACTTTTCTTGCCGTTTTGCTCGCTAGTAATTTCGATGCGCGTGCTCAATGCTGGATTTTCACCATTTGTTTCAAAAACTCGTGTATAAACTGCGTCTCCAACGTTAAGATCCATAGTTGGTATAATTTGACCAGCCCTTTCCCAATCGGGTAGCTGTGGACCGTTGTCTTCAAACTCAACATCCATCACGTTATAGAATGAAGCTGGCGTATCTGATACATCCCAAACAGCAAGAATTACCTGATAGCCATCTCTATCTGGAACAGAACATTCGTGTGCGGTAGATGCACCTGCTGCTGGGAGTTCGCCATTACCTTGTACTTCACAGAACGGAATAAGATCGAACGAGTCGCGTGTTAACGGGCTATTAACATCCCAATCTTGCTTAGTGATGTAGTACTTCCAGCTTGCCGCTGGGTGTGGCGCAGTGTAAGTCCACTCAAACTGTTGACTGCCAGATTGAATGGGTTGCTTAACCCAACGTTGGGCCGTCTGTTCATTTAAGTTTAAAAACCTTGCCATACCAGCATTGGCGATTTTTCCATCAGCAGGGCCAACTTCAGGAAAACCATCTGGTCCTTCTACACTTTGCGGCTCCCATTCAACACCATCACAGTTCGTGTTGATCGTTAGACCCTCCGATTGAGAGGAGCCACATAGAGCAGCTCGGCCAATAAGGCCATCTTCAGAAAGTGATACATAACCGTGTGCCAATGCTCCTCCACTAAGGGTGGACAACATAACTGCAATTACGCTTTTTTTAAATTCCAATTTCATAAGTTTTAAGTTTTAAGTTTTAAGTTTTAAGTTTTAAGCACTACAAATGGTTTTTACAATAAGACATTCCTTTATCGCTATAACCGTGAAAATCCTAGTGCTTAGCTTCAGTGCACAAAGACTGCAACGTCACTATTGCTTCGAAAGATAAGAATGAACACTATTTAAAAATTAATAAAAACATCAATTACCTAATGTTAAATAAGACAATAACCTAAAACTCGAATCGAATGGGATTAAAATAGACAAAATTAGAGAAACAAACAGCAGAAATAGGAAATAAAAAGGCCCTCTGCCCGATATAAAGCAGAGAGCCTTAAAATTGATTTATTTATTGTTTAAAATTTAAAGGTTGATAAATATTATAAATATCAACCTTTACTGTAATGGCATCTCTACCAAGAAGTAGAAGCTGTTACTATACACTCCATCCTCTATACTATCTTCGGAGTAGCTGAATATCAGATCAAAGCTATGTGAGGAATGGTTAACTTGGGTTTCAATATCAAAAGTTCTTGCTTGCCTTGCTGCATCCGAAGCTATGATTTGAGTCTTATTATTACTTGAGAGTTCAACATCCAAAGGGATGAGATTTTTACCACTTACCAAATTAAACATAACTTGAGGGACATATAGACTCAATTTCGGTCCCATATTCCCATTGGCCGTCACCGTTAAAGTTTCTTCTGCAAAGATAGATCCTGAGCCATCAGTTTGGGGGGTGAGATCCAAAGTAGCAGCAGATAGGTCAATACTCTGAATAAAGTTAGGCATGTTAGAAATAACAACTTTTTGCATTATAGCTATATCTCGGTATCCGGTAGGATCACTGTTGTTATTAAAACCGTATGTATAAGAAATCGGAATATAGCCAACATACACACCAGCTGGTTTATCATTAAATGCACCTATTATGTTGGAAAAACTAACAATTGGCTTAATATAACTGAATGGCTGCATAGAGCTAGAAAGAGATATTTTATCCTCACCATAACATCGAGAGACACCGTTGCTGGAGATTACCTCGTAAGCCAAACCATTAGAATCACTATAAGCACACGAACGAGCATCAGGGTTGTTTTGAACGCTAGCAGGCGAATATGAATAAGTAAATGAGCCTCCGACTTTGTCTATTGTTAAATACACAGAGTCGCTTGTGCCAGTGTGCTTCAGTATTATCTGACTTGGATAGGATTTTACACCAGCCTTCCACTCCGTCGCATACTCTATGTGCCCCATAGGCTCATTCCCTTCCGAAATCACGTAATCGTTCTTTTCTTCACCATCGGTCCATTTGATAGTTTTTCCTTCAATAGTTCCGGCGATCATAGTATCAGCTGTTGCATTGCAAGCAATAACAGAGCTAAGGATAACTAATTGCGAAATTGACTTATAACTCAGCTTCATATTCAAATGACCCATCATTACTTGAAAATTCAACATATACGTTATTGATATCCATTTCTTCTGGAAGTGAAATATTCGTTTTTCTACCTGGAAGAATATAGTCCACACCACCACAGTCATCCTTACTAGAACAAATTTTAGCCTCTAAGAACTTATTTGATTTATTAGATATCTCAATCTTGTCTTTTACTTTGCTTACTTCCGGGTACCCTTGCGGCTCGTTGCTTGTTTCAAAGATCGAAAGGATGCCGTAACCATAGTTAATAGCTACAGTATTCTGGATAGTATTTACAGAAGTAGGAGAAAATCGAACTTTAAACACTTTATCTGATGCAAGTTCACGGTCAGGATGGATACGATAAGCCGTTACGGTCCTAACCTCACCTGGCCTAAGAATAAACTTAGCTTCCGATAGCGTAAGATCCCAATCATCAAAATTTTCAGAAGAGTACTCTTTCTCTACTTTCTCACCAGTTTTATCAACATGTATTTCAAATATTTTCGTTGATATAAATAGATCTTCATCTTTATTGTTAGTTAAAACATAGTCGATTTTTTCTCCTCTATCAGAGTATTCAACTAAAGATTCAATATCTAGTGAATGAGACGGGTTAGAATAAACTAGAGTGACTATTGCAGTAATAAAATAACGACAAATTCCAAGTCGAAAAATATTAGTTTTGAGCATAGATTTCATCCTTTTCATTAATTCTTTTATAAACATTCCTCAAAGAAATAATCATTTCTTCATTATTTTTTGTAAATTGAGAAATTTTGTATCGATCTGCTAAACTTTTAGGAATATATGCAACTTCGACATTATCACCCATTTTGTGGAACAAAACATGCTTGCCGAAAGTACGCTCCATATTACGTTTTATTTCCACATTATCCTCGAATATGACGGATAGCATAATATATTCACCCTTACCCAATACAAATTCGGATAGTGGCTCAACTTCAGGAAAGCACGAGCTACTTGCAACGGCAGAAGACAGGTCTGTTTCTACTGAACAAAGCACATGGTTATTGCTTAACAGTGTATGCTTGCCTGCGTACTTGACGTTATAGATTCCGGGTGCTATTTCGTTTGCGTCATAGCATGAATCAGTCAAGCATTGGGCAGACTCCACTACCTCATTTCCTTCTATAGACAACCTAACCATATTGCTTGAAACGCTCACTAAATGCGGCTGCACGTGAACGACTGATCCTGGTAATGAAAAATGGTCGGTCATAAGCAATGATTCCTCTGCAAGTATATAACTAGTATTGTTTGGCATAAATTGATGTGAATAACCCTTGTAGGATTCAAGCCCAACTAAAAAATCATTTTGACCGATTCGGATATAGTTATTACTTCGATCTTCTGTACTTACCCTAGCCGTTCCAAGAACATCATTGGATAGCATGGCCTCACTACTGACCACTTTAGGCGTCTCAATAAGGTAACTTTTATTGCTATCCGCCGTAAAAAAGATACCTTCTGTAGATATTACTTGCGTATTGTTAATGAACGTACTTGCATTAAGTCTCTCAGAATCAAGTTCACCTCGATAATCTATATCGAAGACATCATTCTTATATGAGTCTACGACAAAAAGCTCACTCTCTGTTTTAGCGTCTTTTTCTATTGTAGTGCGAACCCCTGCACTATCAATAGATTCACCGGAGTATTGAATCTCATTTCGGCTGATAAAGTCCGCCGCTTTACCGCTGTTATAAGAGTAGAACTCTATGTTTCGACTTAAAGGAATCGATAACCTAATAGATGCTGAATATTCATCTTCTTTTGAAGTCGTCACACTTTGTTTATCGTAGCCTGCCCCCAAATTGACCTCCCAACCATTAGTAAAGCGGTAGCCAATTTCGCTATCTGCACTGAATGTTTCATAGTCGGTGCTACGAGCCTCGTTTATAGAAAGATTAAACGTTGTTCTCTCGCCAAGTTGAGTGAAGTAGCCTAAGGATAATAGACTCTCGCTTTGGCTACCATTCATTAATCTGGATAATGGATAGTGACCAGAAAACCCATCAGTGTGATTAATATCACTATAGCTCAAGTTAAATGGCCCAAAACTTACACCTGAAGACAATTGATAGGCCATATCGTCATACACTTTAACAGACCCAACGACGTTAAATATGTCGTTAATGACTTCGCCCCCTATTCCTAACCCATAGTCAAGGTTATCGGCTAGTAGCGCGTAAAAGCCGAGCCTAGCACTATCCAGTACTGGAAGAACGAACTCGGACTCGAGTATGCCAGTATCTTGTTGAAAATCTGATAAAGTTTCAGGCGACACGACATTGTCAAGATAACTAGGAAGAGCCCTATCCTGCCTATCTATAAATGAGTATCTCAGACTATAATTCGAATGCGTTCTACTCGTATTTAAGTTATAAATTTGAGTATTGTACGTTGAAACCACTTCATTTCGTTCACTAATCTCAATGGTTACTTCATAGATACCATTGGGTAAACCTGAATAAGGGACTTTAGTAAATCCTGAACTGACATTTTTGGAAGCGATCAGACGATCACCTTTATACATCCGCATAACTCCATTCACAGGGGAAAATACATTAAGCACCTGGCCATTATCACCTTTATCAATGTTCAGGTTCTCAGACGTCACTACCCCAAGGGAGTATACTTCACCGTTTGGGTTGCTTGAGGGGAATAGCCCAAAAGAGGAGTACGTTCTTGCGCCATCTTTGGCGTAGTCAGCGACGAAAGCATAACCCGGTCTATCTAAAGTGTAGGTTAAGTTGGAAAACTCTGACTGCTCTGAAATCTCGTATTTTGCATTAAAGTAGCCATAGTGAACTCCTAACGTGGCATCACCATATAGTGAAGAGTCAGTGTTACTTTCAGAATCATATGACGCATCCAGACTAACTGAATTAATCAACGCATTGTTATCTAAAATACCATCATCATATTCTTGTTGGGTTACTTCCTTAATTAAACCATCGGGGTGTACAAATACCTTTGCCTGTTTAGTCGGATAATCGAACACCAACGCAATATCTTCTGGCATAAACGCGCATTGCTCGTAGCTTTTGCCTACGCAATATTCACTGTATGTTACGCCATCATTGAGGTAAGCAACTAGCTTATCAATGTATTCTGGCTTGACCTTACCACCTAGAAATTTACGTAATTGACCAGTCCCCTTTTGAGATACTTTATATCGTTCAAAACTCATCAAAGCAGAAACAGTCGTCTCAGAGCCGTTAAAATTGACAGCCGTATTGACTTGTTTCTCAATATAAAAAGACTTAAAACCTTCTGGTATAACAGCAAACGATGAGAACGAAAATAATAGTCCTGCTGCTGAGGCAATATATATATACTTCATATTTAACTACGCTAACAATCCACTCAGGGAATATAAATAGATGCGGTAACTTCAACTTTAATGTTGATAACTTGAGCTGCCCGCAAAACTTGATTTTCGGCTTCAACGCTTAGTGACAATTTTGATACATTATCGATAGAATCCTGCTTGACGCCATCTATATAGATATCAATGTGGCTGGGATCGAGATTAGTACTATCGAGTAAATAGCTACTTACCTTAACGTCCCAATCTGATGAGACTTCATTGCTATTTATCGATGATATTGACTCTAAAACTACTGCCTCAAGTGTCCTAATCTGATTAGTTCCTGCATCGCCTTTAACCTCAATCGAATCCGGAATTGGAGCTCCATCTTCACCTGTAATAATGGGTGGAAAAGTTGAAGGTTTAACCGTTGAAGACACCTGTACCTGAAACCCCTCCGAACTCCTGCTGAAGGAAGAGGCTTTCGCATTAATCGTGGCTGCGCAGCACGCAGCCGAAACAATCATAAAGAGGGCCACTTTACCGACATTCATTTGTAATCACCTTTAACGGAGTGTTGCTGTAGCTATTATTTAGCTTTACTCGCATGTAAAGCGGGATAAGCTTCAGTCTTTTATAGAACGACGCCAATATATAGATATTGTCGCCCCATAAAAAATAATTAAACTTTAATGATTAATAAAACAATGCAAGTGACTGATTTTTACCTATTTAACAGAAATGGATTATCTTCTTCAGAAAAAGCTCAATTACTGCGAAAACCAGTTATTAAAAGAAAGCACCCAATCACATATTAAAAGTAAATTCATCTACTGGTATTTTGAATGAAAATTAGCAACAGTTTTGCTATTGATTAAGAAGTCATTGGAGCCAAGTGAGGGGGTTTCTACCAACTCTCGGTTAGAGTTTTTTGAAAGAAGTGAGTCGTAAACCATTCATTCTAAGCTTATAAAGGTTCTAGCATACTTTGATTTATTGATTGATTTATTTATTGATTTATAACCCAAAGAATACTTGTGCTCTGTAAGCGTCACACCAACCCGATTTTTTAGTTTTTGTCTTTAGCTCGGAGCGCCGCACTCACATTGTTTGAGCGTGTTCATCACAAAACGTCTAAATAAAGCAATATTTTCCACCGCACCCTCTAAACAGATTCGTGAACTGTCTTCTTTAAAAACAACATCTAAAGCATAGTGTTGGCTGTTTTCGATTCGCCAGTGTTGACGGATATAATGACCAAGTAGCTTGTGATTGGGTGAAAGAGATCTGATATAATACGAGGTATCTACAGTGCCTTTTCCATTGATTGTACGGTGACTTTCTACGGCAATAATACTGCGTATTGTTGTCCACTTTTCCGCGAGTTCCTGGGGAAGCTTTGCTTTGAGTTGAAACACAATTTGTTCTTCTTTTCTCCCATGCAGAGTTTGCGTTACTTCCGTCACCACTTTTTCTTTCTTCGCGTCAAAAACGGTTTGAAATTGGGAGACAACGACATCTCTCAACTTAGGTTGGTTCTTCTTTACTTGGATAACAACATGGGCGTTTTTCGCAGCTATTTTTTCTAATGTCTTACACTGACAATGTAATGCATCAATGGTGATAATGCTGCCCTTAACGTTAATAATATCAAGCATCTGCCTTACAATATTAATTTCGTCATTATTTGTTTCTGTCGGTTTCTGGCTGAGAACAAGACCACGCTCTGTATCGTAGGCATAGTGCCGTTTTGGGGTTAGAGCGATAAGAGCAGCGAAGCACTTTTCCATCGAAAGTGATAACGGGTTTACTCTGATTTTCTCTTTGCTCATTAATCCACAATGCGAGAGCTTCGAGTAAAGACTCGGCGACAACGGAACGTAATATTCTTGCGACTGTGTGCCGACGAGGGGTACCGTGAGCAAATGTTCGATATTTTCTAAGCCATTCCAGTTTATGTTCACCATATCTTTCAATATCTTGCCAGCCCTCGCTGCCAGCAGTTATGTCGCTAATGACAAGGAAAATAATGTCAACTAAATCATGCTTTTGGTTGATGGATGACTGCGTATCTTCGACAATCGAAAGGTGTTCTATGAGGCTCAAAGTTGATACCGATTTGTGGGTTTGAGCCTATTAGATCATAGTTGCTCACAAAGTGCGATCCCGCCCTGATAAAGGAAATACTCTAGAGAGTGATAAAAGCTTCTTTATGGTGCGCTTTGAGTGACCGTTTTACCGTACCTAGCGTTATTAGCCGTTTGTTGAATACCGTGGTGTATACAAATGTTAAAATTCTGATTTTTTTTGTTTACCTTTATATTTTTACTAATTGTGTGAACGGTTTACTGGGGTTGTTCCTTGTATTACTTTTGTGGGCTTGATTGAATAAAGGTTTTATTTATCAGTTGTTTATGTTTTTTTATTATCATTAAATATTAAGTGTTTGATGTTGATAGGGTATGTGGTAGAAACTTGCGGAAATAGCATTTTCGATTAGAATTAAATGAAGAAACTATTGCCCTTTTAATGGGTAAGTGTATGTTAAGTCGAATAAATCAAATCAACTTTTATGCTTATCTAATGGGTTGCATATTGATTAATTATGTTTTTAATGTAGTTGCCTTTATTATGAGTTTTTTAAATGAGTTTTTAAATTCGCGTATTTCGCGTATATGGTGGGGCTGATTAAGCCGGTAGTTGATTAATCTGAGGTTTAAATATGCTAATTTATATCTATAGTTTTAGTAATGAGTATTTATGAAAAAGATTGATCAACCTAGGAACGATACAATGATCTTGATAAATCGTTGCTTTGTAGTCGATTTAAACAAAAGTCTAGTAAAAGACCTGCACACTAATCATGTGTCAAGTATTGGCTTGAATGAAACGGAGTTACTCAACTACTTTCTGGCTCATCCTAACGAACTCCTTTCCAAGCAGCAAATTATAGATAATATTTGGACTAAGAGAGGAGTTGTAGTCGAAGAGAGCAGTTTGATGAACGCGCTCTCTTGTTGCCGTAAGGCGTTCGGTGATAAAAGCGGTGACGTCATCAAAACGGAGCGAGGTAAGGGCTATCGCTTTGTAGCTGTGGTTGACGCTTATTCCACTGAGCAGACACTAAAAGAAGAAACTGAGCAGAAAGACGAGAGTGATATTAAACCTGAACCCTTGAGGGAAGAAAACACTGAGAAAACCATTTCAAACTCAAAATATTTTGATGTCTCTTCGTTGTTCAGCGGTCAATGGATAATGAAATATGCATTTAGTGGAATATTGTGTTTTTTGTTAGGTTACTATGGTAGTGCTGCTGCTAAAGCATATAGAGGGCCAAAAAACGCAGAAGATTACTCTTATCGAATCTATGACTCTTGTGTATATAAAACCAAGAAAGGCGATGTAAGAATTGACCTTGGCTCCGCCCATGTTATCAGTACCGGAGGACTTTCCATCGCAATAAATGATAACCTTGAGTCTGTTAGCTTTCCTTCGGAGATTGTTGGGAGGTTCTGTGAATAGATTAATTGTGTGCGTTATTTCGATATCTACATTAGTAACAGGGTGGCTTATACATACTTTCAAGTCTGAGCAAATCAATGGGAGCTACAAGTCAAACACTATGTCGCACATAGCAATTAATAATGATCGCGAGTGCTTGTTACTGAAATTAAGGACTGAGCTAGAACTATATAGTAATGATACATACGAACTAAATGTATTTACTCGATGTAAGAGTGGTTCTTTTACTAAAGGCGATTTTAAGTTCGAAGATAGTAAGTTGTCTTTTTATGAGAAAGAGCATCACTCAACCAAGCCAAGTGATCGTGAGTTACCTTTTTGGGAAGAAGTCGTCATCGGGCCAGGTGTCATGGGGAGAGAAAATATGACTGTGATTCCGCTTGAAAGATCGAATGGAGGCTTTTTACTTTTTACTCAGCGGGCCGCGTATCTATATGAGCGCGTAGACTGACTGTATATTACGTAAAGCTGGCGCTCATCCTAGCTTTTGTGATTTTCAGCCCAAAACCACCTACTTCAGTAGGTGGTTATCATACGCTTCGCCATCGCCTGTAAAATTACTCATGCTAAATGCATCTTTGATTTTTCCAGATGTCATCAAGGTCAGATACTGTTTTAATTGACTTAGCAGCTTCACTATCAAAAGCTTCAGTGCTTTCTATCCATACGGTCATCTTTAAGGATTAAGTCTAAACAGTTACACAGAATTTAGGGTACACCCCGCCCTCTTTAGAAGATGGTAATTTACGAGGGTAGGCCCTGAGTTGTTGTCGCGTGACTCAAATTTACTCATGTCTAATTCTGCTTATTCTTGTTGCTACATTTTTAACTGACTGTATTTGTTATATTTATCTTTATTACTATCTTAATAATTATTTAATTAATAACAATATTGCCCATTGTATTGTATTTTCCAGCGTCGAGAAAATGTTACTAAGCAAAAAGAGGCAAACAGTTTTATGACTAAAAGTACAGTCCCAAAATCGACAAAGGCGCTCCTTTCCGCTGCTTTGTTAATTCTAGGTGGTTGTAATTCTGGGGACGGAGAGCAAAGCACTAACAATGAACAACTCCCTGAAGAGCAGGCTTACGTTAACGCCAGTGCTGCGTATCTATCCACTCCTATTGGAGAGTCGTCAGAAATTGACTTAACAGCATATGTCGATTCATCAGCTCCCACGACTATCCTAGACGTTGCTCCACTCACTGACTTAGATGAATGCGCCACCGCCGTTTCTTCATACGACGGGCTGTTGATCTACACAGATTTTAGTCAAGCTATTGGGTGCAGCTACGCATACACAGTGAGTAGTGGGGAAATTACAAGTAGTAATACAATTCAAGTTAACGCCAGCTCAAGCATAGCCGGGGTTCCGCCTTTTTTCGAAACGATTCACGTTAATGGCAGCCTGGGCGGTCAAGATATAACCATAAATTTGGAAGAGGAAATTGGCAAACATGGAACTTTTGGGAGCATACTGTCGTTGGAGATGGCTTCCGATGTAACCCAAAATAACACTATTGCTAGTGTGGGAATTGATGAGAATGAAATTACTATTGTACCCGGAACAAGTTCAGGCGTCGGTATCGTTCATTATAGTCTTAGAGGGTCATCTCAGAACAACAACGAAATCGTTATATCAGGGGAAATACGCGTGGCCATCTCTGTAGGAAGTAATAACCCCCCAACAGCCAGCGATGACTCTATAGGTGCTGAGGTTTATCAGGAGTTTACTTACAAACCGACAGTCACAGAAATCGATGGAGATAGTTGGTATATTTCTGAAGTCAATAGCGACCCTTATACCGAAGTGTCTGTAAGTGCTATGCAGGAGATAAGTTACAAGGTTACCCACCCCACGAGTCATGGTGTTATAACCTATACAGTTACGGATGGACAAGGTGGATATGATACAGCAACGCTTACGATCGCCCCACAATCTAAAGTTAAACCTTATTCTTTCAGCAAGAATGGCGTGGACTATATATTGATGCCTCCTCCTTTACTTTCGCAACACATAGAGGCAGGATTTAATAACAATGAAAAAACCCTAGGGGACGACAACTATATATTTGGCGCGTTTGTGGAATATACACCCGACGAAGCATACGCCTATTGTGAAGCCATTTACCCCGGCACTACAATGTTGACGGCAGATAACGGCGACATGGCATTAGTCCAAGAGCAGATACAAAACTCACATCTTGATCACGAGCATCTCGGTTGGGAATGGGCCGATAGTTATGCCGCTGTTTCTAAGACCAGCACAAACAAGCCATTGTACTTGAACGTATCAGATAGCACCACAACAAGCAACTATAATCCCAGGCCAGCATTATGCGTAAAGAGATATGTCGACTTACCTCCAGATATCACAACACCAAGTAGAATAACGGAAGACATCTACAAGCCGTTCGACATTTCACTGACCGTAGACAACGACAACGGGCAAACCT
Source organism: Vibrio sp. 10N.247.311.14 (assembly GCF_041467715.1). NCBI lineage: Bacteria > Pseudomonadati > Pseudomonadota > Gammaproteobacteria > Vibrionales > Vibrionaceae > Vibrio > Vibrio sp. 10N.247.311.14. Next base: position 3,739 of record NZ_JBFSVE010000051.1, on the reverse strand, counting down.
CGAAAGTAGTGGATGCTATATACCCGAAGTCGTTCCAGGAAGGCGCATTGTCTGGTAACGATGTAAGTGGCGTAGTAGGTTACGAAGCAGGCGATCATGAGATAATGATACTAGTGGCGGACGAAGCCGATAATACGTCATGGGTAACGCAAGACGTCACGTTGACCCGACCAGACGACTACGCATTTCCAACAGATATATACCTGCACCCGACGCTAACCGCATATGAAGCATTAGAAAAAGGATACGCAACTAACGGAAAGCAGACAGCAGATAACGGTGTCGAATACGCAATACTATCCGACACCGATGCGAAAAAGTATTGTAACAGCCTTGGACTTTCTATTCTCGACCTCACAAGTTATGAGAGTTGGAAACAGAAAACCCAACACACACTGGGTACATACGGAATGAGCCTTCATACCTTCTTGTGGAATGGTAACGCATACCCGCATGAAATGAGAAAAGACTCCGACGACCAAACAAATGGAGATAATTATAGCACAGTCACATGTAATGGTACGCATGATTGGATAATAGACGTTGCAACAAACGCACAGGCAACACCCGGCATACCGGAAAGCGTTAGCGTTACAGCCATAGGCGAAGACGGGTTCACGTACGACGTAACGAACAAAGGAACGCTTAGTTGTACTCCTACTTGCGTAGTAAGTGGCAACACAATCACGTACAACGCAACAGGACAACATACAGTCACATGGACCGGATTGCAGCAAAGCGAAACAACCATCGTAAACGTCGCGCCATACCCAGACACTAAGATAGACGTCTCCGTCAGCATGGAAGGTACGGCATGGGTTGCGGACTATAATTCTAATGGAGTAAGAGCTGCTTTCGGATACCATTCCGGATATGGCCAAGAAGAAACTGACGTGTCAGTACGTCTAGTTATGAACGACGAAGAATACAACGAATGGAAAACGAGATGGAGCAACGGAGAGCTGGCTAACATACTCATAGAACCTAAAGCCAAAAGGTACAACAGCGGATACATATATCATAGCTTTACGAAACTCGTGGTAAAACCTGATGATACGAAATGGAATTGCAGCGCGAGCTTGTGTGTATACGGCCCAGTAGATGCAAATGCCAGTAATCTATACGTGGATGATTTACACCACAAAAGTTACGACGGATTTTATTTTTACAACATCTATAACGAATCAAATACAGGAATATACCAACAAGCAACAGGGAAGAAGTGGCAAGACTGGATACGTGGTAATTACGCAGCGGACAGGATAGAGAAAAGACACTCAATCGACCTGAAGAAATAGAACCCATAAACCTAAACGTCATATTTTTAGGTACTCACATAAAAACATATGCTGCTCATAAAGCCGAGTTTGGTCACCTTACCAAGCCCGGCTTTTTTGTGAAATCATTAAACCTAATCAAATGGCTTAACTCAATTGAACGAGAACAATGTAGTCCGGTATTTCCTTAGTGATAACAACCTAGACAGGGCAAGGCAATGGTTAGCAACGTCGCGCAAACACCATCCAGCCAACTCAGATGTATGGGCATTTCTTCATCGATATGATGAAAACAAACAAAATTTCCTCCACATATTCACTAGTGGCAGATTCTCATTGTGTTCAATGCAAGTGCGCCGGACAAAGTTGGGTGATGTTGCAGTTTGGGGTGCGCGGGATGCATGGGTCCTGCGGGCTTTAACGGAAGCGCTCAAGGCACATAACTTCTTACCAATAAGCGAGAGTGTTATTCACCTACCACTTGGAGCAACAGGGTTAACGAACGTTATGGAACAAATAGGAACTCAAGCTCAGCAACATAGTTTTTTCTGTCGAACGGATATTCAAGGTTGTTACCAGAATCTTAATAAATTTAAATTGGTTGAATGGCTACATAAGCAAGACTTGACTAAGTCTATAAAACGTTTAATTACTCAGTTCTTGTTCTACCAAGTCGAGAGCGGGGGAATTTACATCAACGACCCAAGAGGAATCCCCAGGTCTTGCGGTTTATCAAGCTATATCCTTGCCGCTATCTTTTATGAACTAGACGAGTCGTTAAACAGACTAGCCGGCGTTATTTACTATCGTTATATGGATGATTTTCTTATCTTGGCTGAGAGTCGTTGGAAGTTAAAGAAGGCTATAAAATTGCTGAAAATTGAGATGGCTAGATGGGAACTCACTTTGCATCCAGACAAAACAGCCATTGGGAGGGTAGATAAAGGCTTTGACTGGCTGGGTGTTAAATTTGATGGCAACCAATGGTCTGGGCCAAGTAAGCGTAGCTTGGATAAATCAAACGAAAAACTGCGGTTGTTGAGCAGTGTTTATGGAGTGGATTCGGAAAGGGTCAAGAAATTCAAGCAGGGCAGAGCCAGATGGGTGAAATGGGTAAGTAAATTAAATAGATAAAAAACTACTGAAACGCATAAAGACGTTAACAAATTACCGACACTGCATCGGATAAAACAAGATAACGATACGTAATATGAGCAAGCACGGATACAGGAAGTAAGCGAGAAACAAAATAATGTTAGTAAAGTTTAATGAGGTGAAAAAACGAAATTTAACAATATTATAGCAGCGTCATGAAATCACAGAGGTACCCCTGAGGAAGTAATATGTCTAACGGGGGAACCGAAGTTATTTGTAAAGTAAGAGTAAACTAAAAAAAAAGGATATCGATATGTTCAAAAAAGCTAACGTCATTGCCGCAGCGATTGCGGTATTAAGTGTCAATGCATATGCACAAGACGGAAACGCACTACTGTCTTTCTCAGGTTTCGTGTTCGGCGGAGGTAGTGGGGCAGACCTAAATGTCACAAACTCCATCAATGGCACTATTACAGGCGAGGCTACAACGAATCTAGTAGAGACAGATAGGATAGGTTCGGTGGATCTGGAGAGTAGCAAAACGGATACGACCAAAATCAATGTGGAAATAACGAGAGCGGATATATCAGTAGATAATACAGATGATCTAACAGCAACGGCAACCGTTGATTTGGTGATGGGGATGACAACACATAGTGATGTAAGCGTAGGCTCAAAAGTCAGTTTCGACGCAGTGATGGACGCAGCACAAACTTTGAACGTTAGTCCGGAATGGCAAGTAACAACACCATTAAGCGTAACAGAGCAACTGGCAGGGCAAGTCGAGTTGACTTTTACAGTGGACGCAGCGTAGTCTACAAAATGTAAGAAAAGCAAAAGGCAAAAAACAGTACTCATAAGTTGCCCTCGCTTATCTCAGCCTTTCCAGCACTATGCTGTCGCTCATAAAGCCGAAAGACATTAAGTAAAATATGCAAAGAGCTGAGCCAGTAAGCTTAACCTAGCATCTTTTACAATAAGAAGTCATACGGTATATATACTGTATGACTTTTTTATTTAAACATGTTCTCTAGCTTAGGCTAACGTGTACTAATTCAGACCTGATCTGACAGTTACCCACTTTTAGACTCGGTGTCTGTCAGATTATATCTGGGTTAGGTTCTTTTCAGCTCAGATTGATTTCCCATCCACTAATGTCTCTATTGGCGTTCGGCCACAGCACACTTTTCCTTGATGAGTACGATGATTGTTGTAGTAGTCCATCCATTCGTCCAGATCTTTCTGTAACTCTTCCATTGAACCATACAGTTTCTTTCTGAATGTCACTTGGTAGAACTCATTTAATACCAATCCGGAAAATTAACTGATCAGGTCAATCCAATCTCTTGTACACATTTTTGTGACGC